>JBBARZ010000018.1:0-29404 GCA_040399505.1 Cyanobium sp. | reverse complement strand
GGGTCGTGGCGGGAGAGCACGGTGCCCTCCGGAATCAGGCCCATCGCCTTCTGGCGGGCGAACACTTTTTCGCGGTAGGCGTCCCAGCCTTCATCAAATTGGCCCTTGTATTTGTCGGCCCATTCCTTCGGCACGTGGTGGGGCGCATGCATGGCGCCGGTGCAGAAATACATGAAAAAGGGTTTGTTCGGCGCCACCTGCTTCGCATCGGCGATCATCGCCTTGGCCTTCTCCACCAGATCAGGGGTGAGGTGGTAGCCCTCCTCAGGTGTGGCTGGGGGCTCGATCTGGGAGTTGTCCCGCACCAGTTCGGGGTAGTACTGATGGGTGTCGCCCCCCAGAAAGCCGTAGAAGCGCTCAAAACCTCGCCCCAGGGGCCAGCGGTCGTAGGGGCCGGCCGCCGAGGTCTGCTCGGCTGGGGTGAGGTGCCACTTGCCAATGGCGTAGGTGTTGTAGCCCTGTTGCAGCAGGATCTCGGAGAGGAAGCCATTCTCAAACGGGATGATGCCATTCGAACCTGGAAAGCCGGTGGAACCTTCCGTGATGCAGGCCAGGCCGTTGGAGTGGTGGTTGCGGCCGGTGAGCATGCAGGAGCGCGAGGGCGAGCAGAGCGCCGTGGTGTGCATGTTGTTGAACCGCAGACCATCCGCCGCCAGGGCATCCAGGTGGGGGGTGGCGATGGGGCTTCCGTAGCAGCCGAGCTGGCCGAAGCCCGTGTCGTCCAGCACGATGAACAGCACATTCGGTGCTCCCTCCTTTGCCCGCCGGGGCTCTGGCCAGGCCGGGGTGGACACCTCCACCGTGCGGCCGATCACGCCTGGGAAAGCGGCGCCGGCTTTGTATTCGTTCAGGGGCATAAAATCGGCGAAGGAACTCCGATCCGTAAGTTACCCAGCCTCCACCCAGCAGGCTTTTATCCCCAGGCGCCTGTCGTTTTTTGCGCGTCTCTGCGCTGAACCCACGCACCCAAGGGGTTTTTGCGCCCACGGGGGCACCATTTTTCCAGCATCAGCCGATCTTTCATTAAAATTGATCCTTGAGTCTTTAGCTTTGCCTAACCCTTCAGCACTGTGCCCTTGGTGGACACGGCGGCCCTTCCCTTCCTGAAGCTCCCCGGCGCTTCGCTGGCCTCCACCAACGCCGTGGACTTCGGCTCGGTGGTGGGCACGTTTCTGCCGATCAAGGTGCACACCTGGGACCATCCTGTCCAGGACAAACCCTTCCTGAATCACTCCGGTTGCGTTCGCCTGGGGGATCTCACTCTTCTGTCCACCTGCGGGTCGGCCATCGAGGGTGAGGTGGAACAAAGGGCTGATGCCCAGTTGATACTTCCCTACCAGGGAAGTATCAATACTTATGAGATCGGTCGCCATCACTTCCGTTTCCGCAGGTCCGCTCTCTTCATTCCAGCGTCAGGCACCCGTATTCGCATCCATACCAACATCACGTCCGGGGTTGTCTTCAGCTTCTCCTCCGAAACCCTTCTGCCGGTGGCCCATGCCATCGCCGGCCCAGGATTCGATGGGTTGGCCCTGCGGAGTGCCCTCGAGCAGCCTTCGGTCCTCGATCGCCGCAGCGATCCTCGCCGCGACCGCTGCCAGCGTCTCTTGATGGAAGCCCTGGCTTTTGCGGAACAATCGATGGCCATCGCCGGCGAGGTGAATCCGATCCTTCGGCTCGACGACCTCATCCGTCGGCTGCTTGTGATGCTGCTGGTTCCCGATCTTCTGGAACCCCTTGAGCCTGCAGCCGTTGGTGAACAGGCGCCCTTTGTGCATGCCTCCCTGGTGGAATGGGTTCTGGCCCATCTCGATGCGCCGATCAGCCTTTCTGATCTGGAGCAACGCAGCCACTACAGCCGCCGCTCGCTGCAACACGCCTTCAAAGAGCGCTTCGGCTGCGGGCCGATGCAGTGGCTAAGGCGCCAGCGGCTGGCCAAGGCTCGCTCGTTGCTGATGCAGCCCGGCTCCCACATCCTCTCGGAAGTGGCCCTGTCCTGCGGCTACCTCACGGTGGCTTCCTTCAGCCGCGACTACACGGCCCGTTATGGCGAGCCGCCCTCCGTCTTCCGGCGGCGTATCGGGATGGGCACCTGAACAAGACGACATTCACGACAATTCCGTGTCGAACCCGCAAGCTCTGCCTAGCTTCTAATCAAGCGCACACATTTGCCATGCCGTCCGGTGCCACCTTTAACAGCCCTGAAGATCAGGGAATCCTTCCAGGTGAAACCGCCCTCTCCCGCCAGGCCCTCCAGGCTGGCCGGCTGAAGGGCCTCACCCAGGCGGAAGGGATCGTGATGATCGTGCTGGGCCTCCTCGCCCTGCTCTTCCCCGTGATCGCTTCCGCCGGGGTCACGGTGATGGTGGCGGTGGCTTTTCTGGTGGCGGGCCTGATGGGTTGGATCGACACCTTCACGCGCGGTCGTCGCCTCACCCGCTGGCATGGTCTGCTGCGCCTGATCGTGGCCAGCCTCTTTCTCTACGCGGGCCTCTGGATGCTCCTGCAGTTCAAGGCTGGCGTGGTGCCCGCCGCCACCCAGATCAAGGCCCTGGCCACCGCCGTGGGCCTGGTGTTTCTCTTTGAGGGCGTTGTGATGTCGATCCTGGCCCTCGGCCATCAGCGGGTGCAGGGCTGGGGCTGGGGCCTGCTCAATGGCGTAGTCACCCTGGTTCTCGGCTTTCTGATCCTCACCATGAGCCCTGCGGGCCTCCTCTCGGTGCTGGGCTTGCTGGTGGGCATCAGCTTCCTCTTCAGTGGCTTTGATCTGCTCGGTTTCAGTGCCCGTCTCCATAACCCCACCGCTATTCCGCCCGGATCTCCCACCTCGTAGGTTTCGCAAGGGTGGCTGATCTCTTCAGCCACCAACGCGACCAGACCCTGAGGCGGCTGGCTCCCCTGGCAGAGCGCATGCGCGCCCGCACCCTCGACGACTTCGTGGGTCAGGAGGCCATCCTTGGGCCGGGGCGGCTCCTGCGCAGGGCCATCAGCGCCGATCGGGTGGGCAACCTGATCCTGCACGGCCCCCCGGGCACAGGCAAAACCACCCTGGCCCGCATCATTGCCGGCTGCACCCGGGCCCACTTCAGCAGCCTCAATGCTGTGCTGGCGGGGGTCAAGGATCTGCGGGTGGAGGTGGAAGCTGCCAAGGAACGGCTCGCCCACCATGGCCTGCGCACGATCCTCTTCATCGATGAGGTGCACCGGTTCAACAGCGCCCAGCAGGATGCCCTCCTCCCCTGGGTAGAGAACGGCACCCTCACCCTCATCGGCGCCACCACGGAAAATCCCTATTTCGAGGTGAACAAGGCGCTGGTGAGCCGCTCGCGCCTCTTCCGCCTTGAGCCCCTCGAGCCGCCCGCCCTTCGCCGGCTCCTGCAGCGCGCCCTCAGCGATTCGGAGCAGGGCTATGGGAACCGCTCCATCGTGGTGACGCCGGAGGCCGAAGCCCACTGGCTCGATGTGGCTAATGGCGATGCCCGCAGCCTGCTCAATGCCCTGGAGCTCGCCGTGGAAACCACCGACCCCGATGCCGAAGGGTGCATCGCCATTGATCTAACGATCGCTGAGGAGTCGATCCAGCAGCGGGCCGTGCTCTACGACAAGCAGGGGGATGCCCATTTCGACACCATCAGCGCCTTCATCAAATCTCTGCGGGGCTCCGATCCCGATGCGGCCCTCTTCTGGCTGGCCCGCATGCTGGAGGCTGGAGAGGATCCCCGTTTTCTCTTTCGTCGCATGCTCATCGCCGCGGGAGAAGATGTGGGCCTGGCCGATCCCCAGGCCGTGGTAGTGGTCGAAGCCTGTGCGGCCAGCTTTGAGCGGATCGGTCTGCCGGAAGGCCTCTATCCTTTGGCCCAGGCGGCCCTCTATCTGGCCAATACGGAGAAAAGCAACAGCACCCTGGGGCTCTTCGATGCCCTCAAGGTGGTGCGCCAGGCCCAGAAGCAACAGGTGCCCGCCCACCTGCGGGATGGCCATCGGGATGGGCAGGCCTTCGGCGATGGTGTGGACTATCGCTACCCCCATGCCTACGTGGAACACTGGGTGGCCCAGCAATATCTCCCTGCGGCCCTTCAGGGGCAGGTGTTTTGGCAGCCGGGCGCCGCGGGCTGGGAGGGGCAGCGCCAGGCCCTCCTACGCCAGCGACGGGCGGCCCAGCTGGCGGCCGTGGCCGAGCAGCAGGAGGAACTGGGCCCCTTTCTCAGCTCCAGCCCAGAGGATCCCCTGCTGCAGCGTTGGCTGGCCCGTCAAGCCGCCGCGGAAGGGGAGCGGCTGGATCTCCTGCGGCAGCGCTTTTGGGGGGATCGCCATCCGGGACGGCTGGATCGGGTGCTGGTGCTCCAGGCCCGTTCCCTCCTCTGGGCCCTGGATCCCATCCGGGAGGCTTCGGAAGGCGGGGTGTGGATCACGGTGGAGCACCCGGAGGAGCTGGAGCGCCTGGAGGCCCAGGTGCAGATCCTCGATCCCCTGGTGCAGCCCCAGTTGATGGTGGTGCCCCCTGACCGGCCCCAAGCGCTGGGCGAGCTGCTCCAGCCAGGGGGCCGCTTCGAATGGATCGTGGGACGCCAGCCCAATCTGCCCACCAACCCCCAGGAGTGGGTGGCGACGCTCTCTGCCCTGGCGGCCCCGGGCGCCCACCTGCGCCTGCTCTTCAGCCAGCCCAGAATCGGACCAGCGACCGCCCTCCTTTCCCTGCTGCGTTCCCCTGGCGGGGCCAATCCGGCCATTCCGCCCCTGCTGGAGCGCGCTGGGGTGATCGAAGCGGAAGGGCTAGGGCAGCAGAAGATCGTTCCCCCCGGTTGGGTTTCCGCGCTGGAGCACCAGGGGTGGCAGCTCCAGCAGCAAGCGTGGGAGGAATCCCTGGAGCTCCCTCTGGCTGAACGTCTCCTGGAGCGGTGGTTTGGTGCCCGCGTTCCTTACCGCGCCTCCTTGGTGGCCGCCGGCTGGACCCCGAAGGAGATGGAGGCACTGCAAAGCCTGTTCACCGCCCATCTCGGAGCTCGCCTGCCCCAGCTCCTGGGCCATGGGGTGCTGGAGGGTCGCTGGCCGGAGGCCCCTGCCCAACAAAAAAGCCCCGGCCAGTGCCGGGGCAAGAAGAGGTGAGCCAAGGCTCACCAGAGGCCGCGGATGGGCTCGGGGGCAGGAGCAGGAGCAGGCGCAGGAGCGGGAAGCCTCACCTCGTTAACGGGATCCAGCACCTGGTTGGCCTGGATGCAGGCGGGCAGGAACACATACCAGGAGAGCAGGGAGGTGCACTGGCCGGTGCCAGGCTTGCAACCGCTGTTGTCGGTGCAAAGGGCTTGGGCACCGGTGTAGGTGTTGCAGAAATCAGCCAAACGGAAGTCGACGGGCAGGGCACGCATGATGCCCGCAGCCGAAATGGAGCCGTCCCCAGCGTCAGCGATGATCGCCGAACGCAGTGCCTGCACTGCGTAGGTGTTCATGCTGTAGTAGGGGAAGTAGCTAGTGGTGGCCTTCTTGAGAAACTTCACCCCGGCATCGGAATAGAGGAAGTCCGACACACCAACGACGTCAACGTCGTAGGTCTTGTTGAACCCATCACGAACTTCCTTGGCAGACCAACCAGAGCGGGCCAGACCACCGGCCAGGCCGCGATCAGTCACAGCACCGGTTTTAAGGAAGGTGTCGAATGCTTTTTGATTGGTGGACCAAACAGCGCCGCCGGTATTCCAGCGGACAGGATTGGTGGCAGCTTGGGCTGACAGAGGGGCAACGGCAACAGTCAGGGCCGTTCCCACTGTGAGACCAGCGAGCAGACGCTTGAACACGGGTGGTTGGAAGACGACTTCTTTACGAATCTAGCCACATGTTTTGGATTTGTCTGTGTTGTAACGGCAATTTTTGGGCCGCACACCTGAAGGATTCGTTGGCCAACTGCCTTCTATCGCTGCTCGCCCCTTAGGCTCTTTGCGCTCTTCCGTGCTGTGCCATGGCCCTCTCGATCGGTGATCCAGCCCCTACTTTCACCCTGCCCGATCAGGATGGCAAGCCCGTCAACCTGGCCTCTTTCCGTGGGAAAAGAGTGGTGATTTACTTCTATCCTAAGGACGACACCCCCGGCTGTACGAAAGAAGCCTGCAACTTCAGAGACCGTTGGGGCACCCTAGAAAAGCATGGTGTTGTGGTGCTGGGCATTAGCAAGGACGGTGCCTCCAGCCACGGCAAATTCATCAGCAAGTACGACCTGCCCTTCGCCCTCCTCACGGACGCTGAACCCTGCCCGATAGCCGCCGCCTATGACAGCTACGGGCTCAAGAAATTCATGGGCCGGGAATACATGGGCATGATGCGCCACACCTTTGTCGTCGATCCCGAAGGCAAGATCGAGCGCATCTATACCAAGGTGAAAGCCGAAACCATGGCGGACGACATCCTGGCGGACCTGGGCCTTGCCTAGCTCCCTGTATTGAGCATGCGCGTTAAGGGGCGGGTCGGAGCCGGGCAAGGCTTTCCAAGCAGAGCAGGGGGCGGTGGGCCACGGAAAGGCCGAGACGCTCCAGCTGTTGAGCTCCTTGCTCATGGAGCCGCCCTCCGTCCCCTCCCGTGAACACCACCCATCGGCTGCCAGCCTCTCTGGCCGCCTCGCTGATGGCCGCCACCAGCCCCCGTTCCACCCCAACCTGCATGGCGGCTGCCGTGGCTTGTGGCCAGCTGGGATCATCAGGATTGGCCTCGCTCCAGGGCTGGCTGAGGATTTGCGGAATGAGATTGGTGCCCTGGCCCATGGCCTCCAGCTGCAGCCGGAGCCCCGCCAGCAACCGTCCCCCCCGGAAGGTGCCGCCCCCATCCACCCGGGTGAGGCTCAACACCGTGCCCCCATCCACCACCAGCACGGAGGCCCCCAGGTCCTGCCAGGCCCCCCACCCCGCCAAGGCCCGATCCACCCCCAGCCATGGCGGGCAATCCAGGAGTGGCACATCCGCCAGCCCCACCTGCCGTTCCGGCGGGCAGATCCTGGGATCAGGGCTCGCCCCCACCGCCGCCCAGGCCAGGGGCAAGGCACACTCGCCGCCGTCCTCGGATGCCGCCCCATCCCATCCGCGCAGCCGCCCATCCTCCCCTTGCTCGGCCCAGTGCCAGCGGCTATTGCCCACGAGGAGCCAGCGAGCCGTCCCGGCGACGGTCAAATCCCTTCGCCCATCAGGCCAGGGAGGTGAATGCCGCACTCCTGTTTGAGCCCCCCGAAGCGGGTGGCCCGGCCGGAACGGTCGCCGTCATCGGCGGCGCTGCTGTGCCAATCGCCAACGGTGGAGTAGCCCTGGGCGAAGAGGGGGTGCTGGGGAAGCTGGTGGCGCTCCATGTAGTAGTAAATGTCCCTGGTGGTCCAGGAGAGAAGCGGCCGCAGCGACCACAAGCCCCGAATCGGATCGAAGGGGGTCATCGTGCGCCGATGGTCGGTCTGGCCTCCCCTCACGCCACTTCCCCAACAACGCACGCGACCCTCCCGCAGGGCCCGATCCAGGGGTTCCACCTTGCGCAACTGGTTGTAGAGCGAGAGGTCTTCCACCCGGCCGCTCTCCCAGAGTTTCCCGTGCAAGGCCTCCATCCGGGCCGCGGACATCTCCGCCTGCACCACCTTGAGATGGATGGGTAGCCGTTGGCGCAGCTCCTCGGCGTAGCGGTAGGTCTCCTCAGGCAGGTAGCCCGTATCCACCCAGATCACGGGCACCCCCACGCCGCCCCGGGCTTCCCCCAGTTCGGTGATCATGTGGAGCAATACGGCGGCCTGGATGCCAAAGCTGGTGGTGAGGCAGAACCCTTCCCCGAAGGTGTCAAGAGCCCAGGCCAGGCGCCCTTGCGCCTTCATGGGCTCCAGGTGGGCCCGGGCCCAAGCCAGGTTGATCGGTGTACCGTCCCCCGCTGTTGGATAGCCAGCCGTGGGGGAGGGAATGTCTCCTGCAACACCCATGGCGGCTGGGGGAGCTTGGGGGGAAGGAAACCGGCTCATGATTCCATCATGCCCCGTGAGCGAACGCCAGCCATGGGCTCGTTATGGTGATGCCATGCCTGAAAAGCCCGTGGTGATTGTTGGGGGTGGGTTCGGGGGCCTCTACACCGCCCTGGCCCTGGCCTCCTGGAGCCACCATCCCCCCCTGCTGCTGATCGAACCCAACGATCGCTTCCTTTTCCTCCCCCTCCTTTACGAACTCCTCAGCGGCGAACTGCGGGCTTGGGAAATCGCTCCCCGTTACGACACTCTCCTGGCTGGGGCAGGGGTGGGGTGGCTCCAAGACCGGGTGGTTAGCATCCACACCGACGATCACGAATTCAGCACTGCTGGCGGCAGCCGACTGTCCTACTCCGCCCTGGTGCTGGCAACCGGGTCTATTGAGAACAACACGGTGGTCCCTGGCGCAGCGCAGCACGGACTCACCTTTCGTTCCCTGGCGGATGTGGCCCGCTTGCAGCAGGTGATCAAAGACCTGGGCCGCCGCCAAAGTCCTCTTCAGCGACTGGCGATCGTTGGGGCGGGGCCCACCGGGGTGGAGCTGGCCTGCAAGGTGGCCGACCTGCTGCAGGGGGCCTGCGTTGTGGAGCTCATCGACCAGGGGGATCAGGTGTTACCAGAAGGCCGGTCCTTCAACCGGGAGCAGGCCCTCTCAGCATTGCGGCGCCGTGATGTACGCGTGCGCCTCCGGACCCGGGTGGAGGCCGTGGCGGCCGACCGCCTCACCCTGACGCTTCCGGCTGCTGCTGAGGGCCTCCCTCCCACACGGGAGGAGCTCCCCGTTCGGGCCGTCATCTGGACGGCGGGACTAAGGTTTCAGCCCCCGGCTCTGGACCCCTCCCCCGCTCTGGACCTCACGGGTCGGTTGCGTTGTCACCCCGACCTGCGGCTGGAGGGACTTCGGGATGTGTTTGTCGTTGGAGATCTGGCGGCGGTGCCAGGGCCTTCCTCCGATCCCACGAGCCAGCCCCCCGCCACAGCCCAGGTGGCGTTTCAACAGGCGCCGGTGGCGGCTCGCAACGTGCTGCACGCCCTGGCTGGGGAACCCCTTGAGCCTTTTGTCTGGAACGACCTTGGGGAAATGCTGAGCCTGGGCAAAGGGGAGGCCTCGCTCACTGGCGGGGGCCTCACCCTCGCTGGTGCCCCGGCCTTTGCGATACGCCGCCTGGCCTATCTCACCAGGATGCCTGGCCTGCCCCAGCAGCTGCGGGTGGCGGCCGGCTGGCTGGCTGATCGCTGATGGCCGCTTGCCCCCCGTCGTGGCCCAGGCCCCAGGGGCTGCTTCTCGACGCCATGGGCACCTTGATCACCCTCCAGGAGTCGGTGGGCACCACCTATGCGGCCGTGGGGAGGGAACACGGCCTGGCCGCCGATCCTGGGGCCATTGATGCCTTGTTCCCCAAGATCTACCGCGCGGCCCCTCCCCTGGCCTTCTCCTTGGCCGACCCGCAGGCGTTGCTGGAGGCGGAGCGCAGCTGGTGGGGAGCGCGGATCCGGGAAGTGTTTGCAGCGACGGGCACGCCAGAAGCGCTCCCTCCCGGATTAGTGACCGACCTTTTTGACCGCTTTGCCGATCCCCAGCTCTGGAAGGTGTATCCGGAGGTGCCCGACCATCTGGCCACCTGGCGCCAGCGAGGCCTGCGGCTTGCGGTGGTGAGCAATTTCGATCGCCGTCTGCATGGTCTGCTTTCTTCCCTCGGGTTGATGCCCTGGCTGGAGGTGGTGATCGTCTCCAGTGAGGTGGGGGCCGCCAAACCCTCCCCCCTGCCGTTCCAACGGGCCCTCGAAGCTCTGGATCTTCGGCCCCATCAGGTGTGGCATGTGGGCGATCAGCCGGAGGATGGACAGGGGGCCGCCCGGGCCGGTGTGCCTTGCCTCCTGCTGAACCGGCGATGAGGCAGGGGGTGCTGCTGGGACGCACCAACGGGTTGCGTCCATCGGCCCGCCACCGGCTGGAAGAGCTGCTCCATCGGCGCCATCCGATGGACGCCCTCGCCGATTTCCTCACCCTGCAGCGGCTGGGCAAGGAGGGGGCGGCCCTGGAGGTTCCTCTCACCCTGGTGGTGGATGAGCGCGGGCTGCCACGGGCCCTCTGGGTGGGAGAGTTGGAGTCAGCCCGCCAGATCTTGGAGCGGCTGGCCGGTGTGTCCCGCCGCCAAGTGCGGGTGGGTCGTCTGCTCACCTGCGCCGGGTCTGCCCGCCAGCCGGTGTTGCAGCCTGGCCATCGGGAAGGGCTCGTGGGCTTGGATCTGGCGGCCCGCTGCTGGCTGCGGTTCGGGCCCACCCCTGCCGCTGGAGGGCCCCAGCGGGCCAGGCTCTGCTTGCCCTCCCCCGAAGCCGATTCCTCTTGGAGCACCGAGGAGGAAGGTGATCTAGCGGACCTTTGCCGACGGGAGTTTCCCCTGGCTGAGCCTCCTCCGGACGGAGCCAGCTCCTCCCCGGCACGCCCCTCCCAGGCCCCCGTCGATGGCCGGGCAGCTACCAAGGAGCGGGTGCTGTTGCTGGTGCTCAGCTCAGAAGAGCTGCCGCTTCAGCTGGAGCAGCGCATCGCTGAACTGGAGGGGCTCGTGCGCAGTGCCGGTGCGGTGCCCGTGGGGGTGGTGGTGCAACGCCGCTCCGGTGGGGGCGCCAGCCTTTGGGGGGAGGGTAAGGTGAGGGAAGCGGCCCTGGAGGCCCGGCGGCTCCAGGCCACGCTGGTGGTGACGGATCGGGAGCTAACGCCTGGCCAGATCCGCCAGTTCGAGAAGGCGCTGGCCGTGCCCTTGAGCGATCGCAGCGAGCTGATTCTCGACATCTTTGCCCAGCGCGCCGCGAGCGCAGCAGGCCGCCTGCAGGTGGAACTGGCCCAGTTGCGCTACCGCCTTCCTCGCCTTACTGGCCGCGGCGTGGCCCTCTCACGGCAGGGGGGAGGAATTGGCACCCGGGGGCCCGGGGAAACCCAGCTGGAGAAGGATCGTCGGGCGATTGCTCGGCGCATTGATCGCCTGCAGCGGGAGGTGAAACGGCTGGAAGCCCATCGCGCCCGCCTGCGCCAGGCGCGCCATGGGGTGTGTCGCTTGGCGCTGGTGGGGTACACCAACGCTGGCAAGAGTTCCCTGCTCAATGCCCTCAGCGGAGCGGCGCCAGAGGATGGAGTGCTAGCCGCAAATCAGCTCTTCGCCACCCTGGATCCCACCACCCGCCGGCTGCACCTGCATACCCAAGGCCGAAGCGGGGAGGAGCCGATCCTGCTCACCGACACGGTGGGCTTCATTCGCCACCTGCCCCCGGCCTTGGTGGAGGCCTTCCGCTCCACCTTCGAGGAGGCCCTGGAGGCTGATGGGCTGTTGCTTGTGGTCGACCTGGCCGATCCCGCCTGGCCCGAGCAGTTGGCCACAGTGCGCGGTGTGCTGAGGGATCTCCAGGCCGACCGGCCCCAGCGGGTGATTGGCAACCAGATCGATCGTTGCCCCGCCGGCGAACTGGATCGGGCCAGGGCCCTTGAGCCTGAAATGCTCTTCGTTTCGGCTACAGCAGATCTGGGCCTATGCCATCTCCGCCAGCTTCTGGTGGCCTGGGCGGCCGACCTCACCGCTGTGACAGGATCGAAATCTCTTCCTTTGCCCACCCGCCATGCCCCTTCAGCTCGGCGACACCGTTCCTGATTTCACGCAGGATTCCCAGCTGGGTCCGGTCAATCTCTACGATTTTGCTGGTGATCATTGGGTGGTGCTCTTTTCCCACCCGGCTGACTACACGCCGGTGTGCACCACGGAACTGGGGGAAGTGGCCCGCCTGCGTCCGGAATGGGAAAAGCGCAACGTTAAAACTCTCGCCCTGAGCGTGGATACGGCGGAGAGCCACCAAGGTTGGATTGCTGATATCAACGACACCCAATGCACGGTTGTTGATTATCCGATCCTGGCGGATTCCGATCGCAAGGTGAGTGATCTCTATGGGATGATCCACCCCCAATCGCTCAACAACCTCACCGTCCGCTCAGTGTTCATCATCGATCCCAACAAGAAGCTCCGCTTGCAGATCACCTATCCCGCCAGCACGGGCCGAAATTTTCATGAAATTCTGCGGGTGATCGATTCCCTTCAGCTCACGGATCACCATCAGGTGGCCACACCTGTGAACTGGAAGCAGGGGGAAGATTGCGTTGTGGTGCCCTCCATTCCCACCGATGAGGCCCGGGCCAAATTTCCAAAAGGTGTCACCGAGATCCGCCCTTATCTGCGGACGACACCCCAGCCCAATTGACGGATGACCAGCATGACCCAGTGGTGGCAGTGGAACGCCAACTCTGTTCAGGATGTTTCCAACAGCTTTGCGGTGATCGGGGTGGGCCGATTTGGCAGCGCGGTGTGCCGGGAGCTCACCCGAGCCGGAGCTGAGGTGCTGGCGATCGATCTCAACACAAGGGCGATTGATGAGTTGCTCCAAGACGAAACGGGCATTGAGGCCCGCATCGTTGACTGCACGGATGAGGATGCGCTGCGGGCGGCGGGCGCCCTGGACGTGGGCACCGTGGTGGTGGCCATCAGTGAACCGATTGAGGCCAGCATCACGGCCACGCTGATCGTGAAGGATGCACCCGAAACCAGGGTGCAGCAGGTGATTGCCCGAGCCACCAGCGATCTGCACGAGAAGATGTTGCGGCGGGTGGGGGCCGACAGGGTGGTGTTTCCCTCCAAAATGCAGGGAGCCCGGCTGGGCCAGGAGCTGGTGCGCCCCAATCTCCTTGAACGGCTCCGCCTGGACGACTCCAACAGCATTGAGGAGATCAAGGTGCCCCAGGAGTTCATCGGGCGCTCCCTGCGGGATCTCAATCTGCGCAAGACCTACCGCGTGAATGTGCTTGCCGCAGGAGCGGCCAACCAGCTGATGGTGAATCCCCCGGCTTCCCATGTGCTTCGTGAGGGAGAGGTGTTGGTGGTGATGGGCAGCGCGGAAGCGCTTGAGGCCCTCCCCAGCCGCTAATCACCATGTGGGTTCTGGGGCTGATGAGCGGCACCAGCGCCGACGGTGTTGATGGGGTGCTGGCTGAATTCCAAGGCTCTCCCAGCCATCCATGCTGGCGGGTGGCGCAGGCCAGCTCCATCCCCTACCCGGATGACCTCCGGGCCCAGCTCATCCGCTACGGCCAGGGTGATCCCCTGCCTGCGGCGGCGGTGCTGGATCTGGTGGAGCGCCTGACAGAGGTGCAGGCGGAAGCGGCTCGGGCCTGTGATCCCCAGGGGCGGGCGGAACGGGTGGGCTGCCATGGCCAAACCCTCTGGCACCGGCCTCCGGGCGAGGGCAGGGCCGGGGCCAGTTGGCAGGCCCTGATGGGGCCCTTGCTTGCCGAACGGCTCGGCCGACCCGTGGTGTTTGATTTCCGCGCGGCCGATCTGGCCCTGGGGGGGCAGGGTGCTCCCCTGGTGCCTGCCACCGATGCGGCCCTGCTGGGGGGTATCGGGGGGTGGCGCGCCGTGCTCAACCTGGGAGGGATTGCCAACCTCACCCTGATTCCGCCAGGTCAGGGCCCAGATCGGCACCAACCCGTGCGGGGGTGGGACTGCGGGCCGGCGAACACCCTGATCGATCTGGCGGTGCATCAGTTCAGTGGGGGCCGGCTGCGGTTTGACGAGGAAGGGCGCTGGGCCAGGCAGGGCCACATCAACGAGGCGGTTTTAGCCACCTGGCTTCAGGAGCCCTATCTTTGCCAGCCCCCGCCGAAATCCACCGGAAGGGAGCTGTTTGGGGCCTCGGATCTGGAGCGTCGGCTGGGGGCCCTGCTGGAGCAGGACAACCCGCCCTCTCCAGCGGATGCCCTGGCCACGCTCACGGCCTTCTCGGCCGCGGCCGTGGCTCAGGATCTGCGCCATGGCCCCCTCCCGCTGGAACTTTTGGTGGCCGGAGGCGGCACGCGCAACACCTTTCTGATGGAGCAGCTGCGACGGCGTTGCCGGGGGGTGGTGGTGCGGCCCCTCTCCGCCCTCGGCATCGGCGAGCTGGAGCGGGAAGCCCTGGCCTTTGCTCTGCTGGCCTGGTGGCATGCATTGGGGCATCCAGGCTCCCTTCCGTCCGTCACCGGAGCCCGCAGCTCCGCTGTGCTTGGGGTGTGCGCCAGCCCGGCATCTCGCCTGGGGGGCTAGGGCGGCGGGTTTGGGAGGGGCGGATCAGGTGTCGCGAGGGCGCTGCAGGCGCAGGCGCCTGGGAGCCCCCCGGAGGCGCGAGGGCTTGGCCTGCTCTTGCCGTTCCAGCGCTGCGCGAAACCGCTCCGTGGGGCGTTGGTGCTCGTTGGGGCGCTCAGAGGGCCGTTCGCGGTTGCGTTGCCGCTCTCGCGCCTCCACCCCCTGCTGGATCAGCACCTTGGCCATGTTGCTGATGGTGCGGGAGTCTTCTTCGGCCAGGGCCGCCAGCCGCTCACAGAGCTCCTCCGGCAGCACCACCTGAATGCGGGGCGATTTGGGGCGCCCGCTGGAAGAGGTCTGTCGGGTCGCCACGACCGCAGGATCGGATCGGATAAGAAAAAGTGTACAGAGTTAGTCAAGGGTAGTATCCAACAGTATGATTGGGGAACTGGTCCACTCCTCCCCCTTTCCCCATGGCTCGCACCGCTCCCACCTCCACCTCCCCCGCTCGGGCCACCAAGCCCCGCGCGCGCACCGAGCGTCCCCGGCGCACGGCAGACCGCAGTGACGTCCTCGTGTCTGCAGTCATCAGCACCTACCTCCTCACCCACCTGCACCATGTGCTGCAACGGGCGGAATTCGGCGCCCAACAGGAGGGCCACGAAGGTCTGGCGGCCAACTACGCCCAGCTGCGCAAGGTGCTTTGTCTGGATGCCCGCAGCATGGAGGATGCCTCAGCCAGCGGGCTCGCCGAAGATGGCAGGCCCCTGGCGGCCTGAGCCAGGCTCCAGAAAACATCCACCAAGACGCGATAGCGTCGTGGTTCACGGATGCGCCCGATGACTGCTGCCAACGCCGCTGCGCTCTACGCCCGGATCAGTGAAGATCTGGAGCTCACCCAATCCCTCTTCCGGCAGGCTTTACAGGATCCCAGCGGCGCCCTTCGCCGGATCGTGGAGATCGGCGCGGAACAGGGGCTGGTGGTGACTCCCGAGGATGTGAAGGACCACATCTCCAGCCTGGACGACAGTGCCACTAAACAGTGGATCCTCAAGGCCCGGGGGGGCCTCTGAACGCATCGGGCTGTTCAGGTTCAGTCTCTGCTGCTGGGAAGAAGGGGCCGGAAGGGTTCGTTGGCGTCGATGCACCCCTCCACCTCCGGCCCAGCTGAAAAAGAGCCAATAACTCACAAGCGCCAGGCCGGCAGCCACCACCAGGGCAGTCAGTTGTTCCAGGCGCTTCATCATGCTGCATCCTCCGGCCCCAGTTTGCCCGACGCCGCTTGCGAGGATGGGATCTCTTCTCTTCTCCTCCGTGCTGCGCCTGGAACGCATCAGCAAGATCTATCCCACCGGCGAAGTGCTGAAGGAGGTGAGCTGGGAGGTGAAGCAGGGCGATCGCATCGGCCTGGTGGGGGTCAATGGGGCGGGCAAGTCGACCCAAATGCGCATCCTGGCCGGGTTGGAGCAACCCACCACGGGCCAGGTGCTGCGCCAAGGGGACCCGCGCATCGCATTCCTGCAACAGGAATTCGATGTGAATCTCCAGCGCACGGTTCGGCAGGAGCTGTTTCAGGCCTTCAGTGAGGCCGCTGACGTGCTCAATGCTCAGGCCGAGGTGGAAACTGCCATGGCCTCTGAGCGGGCCGCCCAGGATCCAGACCATCTCCAGGAGTTGATTGAGGAGCTGGGCCGATTGCAGATCCGTTTTGAAGCGCTCCACGGCTACGAGCTGCAGGCCCGAATCGACCGACTCCTCCCCGCCATCGGTTTCTCCCTGGAGGACGCCGAAAAGCCGGTGGGCGACTTTTCCGGCGGCTGGCAGATGCGGGTGGCCCTGGGGAAGATCCTGCTGCAGGAGCCGGATGTGTTGCTCCTGGATGAGCCCACCAACCATCTCGATGTGCAAACCATTGAATGGCTAGAAGGGATTCTTCTGAACCAGGAACTCCCCCTGGTGGTGATCAGCCACGACCGCACCTTTCTCGATCGGGTGTGTAATCAGATCGTGGAGACGGAGCGGGGGGTGTCCCGCCACTATCTGGGCAACTACAGCCAGCACCTGGAGCTGAAGGCCCTGGAGAGTTCGGCCCAGCAGGCGGCCTTTGAGCGCCAGCAGAAGGAGCTGGCTAGCCAACAGGCCTATGTGGACCGTTTCCGGGCCAGCGCCACCCGCAGCACCCAGGCCAAAAGCCGTGAAAAACTGCTCCAGAAAGTGGAACGGATTGAGGCTCCTACCGAGGAGGTGGCCGGGCCCCGCTTCCGCTTTCCCCCTGCCCCCCGCTCGGGGCGCCGGGTGGCCCACCTGGCCAATCTCACCCACGCCTATGGCGATCGCATCCTGTTTCTTGGGGCTGAGCTGGAGATCGAGCGGGGAGACCACATCGCTCTGGTGGGACCCAATGGGGCCGGCAAATCCACCCTGTTGCGCCTGCTGATGGGATTGGAAACCCCCTTGGAAGGGGAAGCCAGCCTGGGGGAACACAACGTGATCCCCGCCTATTTCGAGCAGAATCAGGCCGAGGCCCTGAATCTGGAGAAAGAGGTGCTGGCCACGGTGTTTGAGGCCGTGCCGGATTGGACCCAGAGCCAGGTTCGGTCGTTTCTAGGGCGCTTCGGGTTCAGCAACGAAGCGGTGTTCAAGGAGGCCGGCATGCTCAGCGGTGGGGAGAAAGCCCGGTTGGCTTTGGCCCTGTTGCTCCTGCGGCCCACCAATCTGCTGCTGCTGGATGAGCCCACCAATCACCTCGACATCCCCGCCAAGCGCATGCTTGAAGAGGCCCTGAGCAGCTATGAAGGAGCAGCCGTGCTGGTCTCCCACGACCGGGCGTTTGTGTCCAAGGTGGCCAATCGCATCGTGGAGGTGCGGGATGGGGAGTTAGTGCTTTATCGGGGCGACTTCGCCTACTACCAGGCGAAAAAACAGGAGGAGGCGGAACAGAAGCAGCAGCAGGAGCAGGAGCAGGCACGGATGGCCAAGCGCGAGGCCAACCGCCAGCGACAAAAGCAGAGGGATCAGGACCGTCGCTCCAACAGCCAGCCTGCTGTTCCCGGTTGATCAGGATTTCCCCATCGGCCTTAGCACCTGTCGCATCGGCTACGTGGGCCCATGAAACAGTTCGTAGCGTGTAATCACGTTCTGGAGATGCTGCCATGTCCGAGCCAATCGCCCTCACTCTTGGGCAAAAGTTCGAGCTGGAGCGCATGAGTCGGGCCATTGATGCCACCGCCGATCCCCAGGTGCTGCGGGGTCTGGCGAAGCAGCTGCTTCAGGCCTGGCACAGTCAGAAGGCAGCCACCCAGTGGGTCATGCGCCAACATCTGGGAGCTCCCCCCACCTTTGCCCCCAAGGCCCAAGAGCCCCAGCCGATCACCAATCCAAGCAGTCTGGATGTTCTTTAAGCCTGTTGAAATCCCCACTCAACTTGCCATTTCCCCAGGGGTGACGGGCACCTGAAAGGATTGCCCGCCCCTCAAGATGGTTAACCGAAGAGACCGCCCTACTCCTGCCCGTTCCACCGCACTGATCACATCGCTGGGGCCCGTGATCCGGGTGCTGTCCACTCCCGTGATCACGTCGCCCGGGCGCAACCCAGCCGCAGCGGCCGGGCCTCCCGGTTGAACCGCCACCACCCTGGCGCCGCTCTGGAGATCGCTACCCCCATCGCTTCGCACCACATCCAGCCCCACGCCGATCATGGGATGGCTGGCCCGGCCGGAATTGATCAGCTGGCTGGAAATCTGGCGAGCCCGGTTGATGGGGATGGCAAAACCCAGTCCCGCCCCTGGGCCGGAGCGCACAAGGGTGTTGATTCCCACCACTTCCCCATTGGCGTTCAGCAGGGGACCTCCCGAATTTCCTGGGTTGATCGCGGCATCGGTTTGGATCAGATCCAAGCGCTTGTCGAGGATGCCGAGCTTGCGAGCATTGCGGTTGAGGCTGCTCACGATGCCCAGGGTCACCGTGTTGTCGAGTCCATAAGGGTTGCCCACGGCAATGGCCCAGTCCCCCACCTGAAGGGCGTCGGAATTGCCCAGGGGAGCCACGGGCCAGGGGCCCTGGCCCTGCAGACGCACTACGGCCAGATCAGTGAGCCGGTCGCGACCCACAACCCGGCCCTCCACCCGTCTGCCGTTCTGGAGACCCACAGTCACCCGTTCCGATCCTTCCACCACATGGGCGTTCGTGAGAATCGAGCCATCGCTCTGAAAAATCACCCCGCTGCCCTGGCTGCGTTCCATGCGTTGGGAGGGGGAGGGCATCTGTCCCCTCGGCATCCCAAAGAACTGGCGGAAGAGGGGATCGTTCATCAAGGAATTGGGCAGCCCCCCCCCGGAGCGAGACACCACGGTGCGCTCTGTATCGATGGTGACCACCGCTGGCGCGGTGCGCTGGACGGCCGTGGCCACAAAAGACTGGCGGCTCAGCACGGCCCCCGCCGATCCGGCGGCAGGAGAGGGGGTGGGTTGAAGAACGATCAGACCCAGGGGAAGGCTGGCGACCGCCAGAGCGGCGGCTGTGCTCAACCCTGGAACGCCTTGAAGAGCAGGAGGAAGAAGGCGCATGGAGAGGGGCGACCAGGATCGCCGGAACGATGGCTGAAACGTACGGTCTTTTGGGGAGGCCCAGCAGGGAGGCAAACCGCCCAGACCCCTGGCAAGACCCCTAAGATATGTAAAGTTTTCTTGCGCTCTGTGGACACCAGCCGACTCCTCCTGGCCTTCCTTGCTTTTGGCGCCGCCTGCACCACCCTCTGGGCATGGATGCTGGCCACTTCCAATTCTCCAGCTGAGCGATGATGGAACGGCGTCTTAGGCGCCAAGATCCCCCCATCCTTTGCCGACCGCACCGGTCTTCTTCCTCCATCCCATGCCAATCGTCCTGGCTGAGCTCTTCCCCGTGATCTATGGGGTGTGCTTTCTTTTCCTGCTCTGGCAGGCCTTCCGGGTCATGGGACGCGGATTCCGAGCCATGCAGAGCCCTGACGATCCCTCTGCTCGCCCCTCTCCATCTCCACGTCAACAGGAGAATCGCCTCGGCAAGCTCACCATTCACCCGGAACTGCTCGATGCCAATGGGCAAATCACGCAAGAGGATCTGCTGACGGTGCGCTTTTCTGATGACAGTGGCGAACCCGTGCGTCCCATCGATTAGTCAGCGTATCGCGACGGCTTGTGGTGCATGCATGAATAGGCTCAGGGGGAACGCAGCAGAAACCAAGCCGATGGTGGATCAGAGAACCCGTATCGTTGCCGCCGTGCTCAACGGTCTCAAGCTCCCCCCCCGGTTTCGTCTCAAAATGGTGAAGGATGATCCGATTCGGCTTGAGCTGAGTCTCACCCCCGCTTACGGCAAAGATCCCATCCTTGTGGGCATCGTGGAGTCGCAGGATCTGGTGGCCCGGCGGGATCGGGAGGGCCGAATCCCCAGGGATCTTCAGGGCACCTGGGACTGGACCGTACGCCATGGGAAGGTAACCACTGGCGGCTGGAATCCTTATCTCAAGGAAGCCCTACAGACCATGTTTGAAACGGGCTTGCCCGCCATCGTTTACGAGGAAACCACCGGAGAGGTTTACCATCCCGTGGACGGCATCCGCCACGTGCGCTGAGCCGCGCACCGTGGTTAACCCTAAACGTAGAAAGGACGATACCGGCGAGGAACGATGGCCGTAGTCGAGGGCCAGATCCACGTTCAATCGTTTCTCACCGTCACCCTCGGGATCCTGGTGCTTTTCCTTGGGAAAGCACTCAATCGTCGGTTTGCTTTTTTGCGGGAATTCACCATTCCGGAGCCCGTGAGCGGCGGTCTGCTCGTGGCCCTGGTCATCACTTTGCTCCATCTGGCCTTCGGGCTCGACATCAGTTTTGGTCTGCGGGCCCGCGATTTGCTGCTGGTGTATTTCTTCACCACGGTGGGCATGAATGCCAGCTTCGCCGATCTGCGCCGGGGTGGCCGTGCCTTGGTGGTGCTACTGGTGCTAACGATTCTGTTGATGCTGGCGCAAAACTTGCTGGGCATGGCAATGGCCCGCTGGGGCGGGTTGCCTGTGGCCACGGGGCTGCTGATGGGCACGGTTTCGCTCATCGGCGGCCATGGCACCACCATCGCCTGGGCGCCGAAATTCGCCGCCGACTACGGGGTGCCGAACGCCCTGGAGATCGGCATTGCCGCCGCCACCTTTGGCCTGATCCTCGCCAGCGCCAGCGGGGGTCCTATCGCCCGCTTCCTGATCCAGCGCCACCGGCTTCTGGCTCCGGGATCCACCCCCGTGGGTCGGGCCTCTGGAGAGCTCGATCTGCTCGTAAGCGCCCCAAGCCAAGGGAGCGGCGACGGTGCGCTGATCGACTCTCACGATTTTCTTAAAGCGGTGTTGGCAATTAACATTTGCATCATCCTGGGGTCGATCCTGCAGGAGGCGATCCGGGAGTGGGGGTTATTTCTGCCCTTGTTTGTTCCCTGCCTGATCGTGGGCATTCTGCTCAGCAACCTGTTGCCACGGGAGGGAAGGCGCTTTCCCTTCCGCTGGCCCTCCCGCACCCCTGCCCTCGATCTGATCGCCGAGATTGCTCTAGGGGCCTTTTTGGCGATGTCACTGATGACCATTCAGTTTTGGACCCTGGTGGATCTGGCGGGCCCCCTGCTGCTGATCCTGTTAGCCCAATTTCTGTTAGCCCTGGTGATCAACCTTTTTTTAGTTTTTCCCCTTTTGGGGGGCACCTACGACGCCGCCGTGATCGCCGCCGGCTTCAGTGGCTTCACCCTCGGCTCCACCCCCACCGCCATGGCCAACATGACGGCCGTGACCCAAAAGTTTGGCGCGTCCCCCAAGGCCTTCATCGTGCTGCCGCTGGTGTCGGCATTTTTCATCGATTTGCTCAATGCTGTGATGATTCCCTTTTTCTTGCACAGGATGTGAGGCCATGCCCTCAGGCCAGCCCAGCTGGCTCAGACGCCAGGAGGTGAAGCCCCAGGCGTTCGGAGAGGAAGCCTGCCGTGAGTTGCCCCCGCACGCTGTTGCCTGCTCCATCGAGAGGAGGGGAATAGGTGGCCAGCCCGCCCTTGCCAGGGGCCACGGTGATCATCCCGCCCGACACGCCGCTCTTGCCCGGTAGGCCGATGTCGTAAATCCAATCACCGGAGGTTTCATAGAGCCCCGCAGTCACCATCACCGCCAGCACCACCTGGCAGATCCGTGGCGCTACCACCTGCTCCCCGCTGAGGGGATGGCGCCCGCCGTTGGCAAGGGTGGCGGCCATCAGGGCCAAGTCGTGGGTGGTGACCGTGAGCGCGCATTGGCGGGTATAGAGGTCGGTGGTGACCTCCGGGTCAAACCAGATGCTGCCCTGTTCCTCCAGCAGGTTGGCAATGCCAAGGTTGCGGCCGTTGGTGGCCATCTCCGAGGCATACACCTCCTCATCGAGTGCCAGGGGGCGGCCGGCGAAGCGGGAAAACCCCTCCAGGATGAAGGCCCACTTGGCTTCGGGGGTGGCGCCCGGCGCCAGGCTGGTGGCGGCGATGGCGCCGGCATTCACCATGGGGTTGGAGAGGCCATCATCGGCCCGCTCCACGGCCTGCACGGAATTGAAGGGCAGGCCGGTGCTGTTCACCCCCAGCTTCTCGCGGGCCTCCCGCTCGCCGATGGCCTGACAGATCAGAGCATAGAGAAAGGGCTTGGAGATGCTCTGGATGCTGAAGGGCAGCGTCGCCTCCCCCGTCTCAAACAGCTGGCCGCTGGTGGCGGCCACCGCAATGCCGAAACGGGCCGGATGGGCTGAAGCCAGGGCGGGGATGTAGGTGGCCACCTTCCCTTCGTTCACTGTGGCAAAGCGCCGATGAGCTTCGGCCACCAGCTCGCGGACAACCGCCTCGTTGGGCAGATGGCCAGTGGAAATCCAGCTCATGCCCTAACTCCCGCTCTTGGTTTCCCAGGGCAGCCTCGGCAGCCGGTGGAGGGCCTCTCGCTGGGCCTCGCTCCAGGTGTCGATCATCTCATCGAGCCTGGGATCATCAGCTTCCACTTTGATCTGGTGGGCGATAGTTTTGCGCCCGGCTTCGATCACCACCAGCTCAAAAGGGGGGCCCACGGAAAGGTTGGACCGCTGGGTGAGCACCTCGGAGATCAGACAGAGCCGGGCCGCATCCTCCAGGGAGAGATGGGCGTGGCCGATGTTGTCGAGCGCGGGCTTGCCGTATTTGCTCTCGCCGATCTGCAGGTAGGGCGTATCTGTTGTGGCCTGGATCGCGTTGCCCTCGGGATAGATGAGATGGAGGCCATGGGGTTCGCTGCCGATCTGGCCGCCGAGGAGGAACGTGGCGCTGCCGCTGGCACCTGATCGCCTTAGGGAGTCTTCATTTTCCTTCTGGGCGGCCACGCTTACCCGGCCCACATAAGCGGCGGCTTCAAAGAGGTAGTCGCAATGGCGCAGATCCTTTCCGAGGCCACTGTCCAGATCGGCTGGGCGGTCGAGATCACGGCGGATCCAGTTGATCACCGCCTGGGT
The DNA here is from genome assembly GCA_040399505.1 of Cyanobium sp. Taxonomy (GTDB): domain Bacteria; phylum Cyanobacteriota; class Cyanobacteriia; order PCC-6307; family Cyanobiaceae; genus Cyanobium. Next base: position 6,827 of record JBBARZ010000018.1, on the reverse strand, counting down.
GGTGGCCAGGCTGCCGGCGGCCAAGATCACAAACAAGCGATCCGGCGCGGGTTGGAAGCTATACATCTTGCTGTAGGTGGAGATGTAATCCACCCCAGCGTTGGTGCGAGAATCGGAAGCCAGCACCAGGCCCTTTTCCAGCCAGTAGCCGATGCAATAGGTCATGGGTCGCTGTTTTTGGAGGCTCTACCCCTGCAAGCTACAGAGAGGGGGTGGGGCGCGCCACCAGAGGCGAAGCTGAGAGCTGGTGGCGGCATGTCCACTGCTTCAAGATAGCCACAACATCCTCAATAGCGGTGAGATGTATAGCTATTGCGCCTCACCTTACGCTCCAAATCAGAAGTGGTAGACGGAATGGCGAGCTGCATCACTCTTAGAGTAACTTGCAGAAGATGAACCGTGTTTCCTAGCAGCCATGCCAGACGAGGCCATGCCCGGCGGAAGACCATCCCATGTCGTCGTCATCGGAGCCGGATGGGCTGGTTGGGGCGCAGCGAAGGCACTGTGTGAAGCCGGTATTCGTGTCACCTTGATTGACGGGATGCCCGATCCAACAGGCAGGCAACCAATCACAACCACAAGCGGCAAACCTTTCGAGGCAGGCACCAGAGGTTTTTGGAAAGACTATCCCAATATCAATGCCCTCACTGATGAACTCGGCGCTGGCGATATCTTCACTGAGTTTACAACCAGTGCCTTCTGGTCGCCCGATGGGTTAGAAGCAACAGCGCCTGTCTTTGGAGACGCACTCCAATGGCCAAGCCCCCTTGGCCAGATGGTGGCGACAATCACCAACTTCACACGACTACCCATTCAAGACCGGCTAAGTATTGCAGGGCTTCTCTATGCAATGCTGGATCTCTATCGCAGCGACAAGACTTTCCAGCAGTACGACGATCTCGATGCGCAATCACTCTTTGTCAAGCTCGGCATCAGCGATCGGCTCATCAATGAGTTCTTGCGCCCCACCTTGCTGGTTGGCTTGTTCAAGCCGCCCGAAGAGCTTTCGGCCGCGGTCACCATGGAGCTCCTCTATTACTACGCTCTGGCCCACCAAGACTCATTTGATGTCCGCTGGATCAAGTCAAAAAGTATCACCGAACATCTGTTTGCGCCTCTGAGTCGAAGGCTGATCTCCCGCCATCATCTGCAGGTGCTTGGGGGAACGTTGGTGAGTCGGGTGAATGTGTCGCCTACCTCGCGGCGCATTAGCTCGGTGGAGGTGAAGAACGTGGTAACAAATGCGGTGCAGGTGATCGACGAGGTGGATGCTGTGGTCTTGGCCGTTGGTGCAAAAGGGCTCAAGTCTTTGATGGCTCAATCTCCAGAACTCAGCAATGTGGCACCAGAGCTTGTTGCCGCTGCTTCGCTTGGTTCGATCGATGTCGTGTCAGCACGTTTATGGCTGGATCGTTATGTGCCAATTGCTTACCCAGTCAACGTGTTCTCCCGCTTCGAATCACTGAAGGGCTCTGGGGCCACTTTTTTCATGCTGGATCAGCTGCACAAGGATGCGCAACAGGCTCTCTGGGGTGATGAGCCGCCCCAGGGCTCGGTGGTCGCCAGCGACTTTTACAACGCATCGTTTATCGCAGCGATGAGCGATCAAGAGATCATTGATCGGCTCACGCGCGATCTGCTTCCCATCGCTCATCCCGAATTCACCCATGCCAGGGTTGTTGATTCCGAGGTACGGCGCTATCCAGGCTCGGTGTCGCTCTTTTCTCCGGGCAGTTTCAGACAACGGCCACCCTTGGAAACCTCAGTGGCGTCGATTGTCTGCGCTGGCGACTGGGTGCGGATGGGCGACAAAGAACATGGAGCCAAGGGTCTGTGTCAGGAACGGGCCTATGTGTGCGGCCTGGAAGCAGGGAACTCCCTGATCAGACGCAGGATTGTCAACGGTGCTGATCAATCGCATCCCGTTCTCCCTATTCGGGCAGACGAGCCACAAGTCGTTCTAGGCCGTGCTCTCAACAAGCTCGTCATGGATCCAATCGAAGCCCTTGGTCTGAAACTACCGTGGTTCAACTCTTAACGAGTGCTGGACTGACGGCTGACGGAGCAGAGAGATCATGGTGGCCTTTCCACTCGAGGGGCAGCCAACATCTGCAGACCTTCGCCTCAACGGCATTCAAGGCTTGACCAATGGAATCATCTGCCTTCCATGACGGCGGTAAATATGAAAATCGCTGTCGGTATTGAGCAGCAATGGCAAGTCGTTGATCCCCGCCAGCCGAATCAACGCTGCGTCAACCCACGAGATCGGCCTTGCTCTGAGGACTCGAGGAATGCGTTCAATGCTCATCGAACTTCAGATCACCTTGCCTGAGGCGGCGGCGGCGAAGGGCCAGGCGGGCCCGAGGGCAAGCACCAGCATGGCTCCCCAAGGGCCGATCCAAAGCCCGCGACAACTGGCTCAGCCTTCAGGCTGCGCGGAGGCTCCTGGCGGCGGTCAAGGTGAGTGAGTTGGCCTAAGGTCCTCCCCACGTGCTCCTTCACCTGCGATGCCGAGGGCGCTCCCATGGCTCCCCCTGATCCTTCCCCTGGCCCTGGTGGGCTGCAGCACCAGCAAACCCGTTGCCGTGCCCCCCGCCCCCGTGCGGCTGGTGCCCGCCCAGCCGCTCCCCTTCCTCGATGCCATGGATGTGCAGAGCACCCTGGAAGCCATCCGGGAGGTGAAGCTGGCCCCCGAGATCGCCGGCCGGATCGTGGCCATGCCCATGGCCGAAGGACAAATCGTGCAGCCTGGCCAACCCCTCTTCGCCCTCGACCAGATCCAGCTGCGCTCGGAGGTGAATGCAGATGCGGCAGAGGCCCGCAAAGACCAAGTGAACGCGGAGCGCTACATCTTCCTCAACCAGCAGGGGGCCGTGTCCACCAAAGACCGCGACTATTACGTCACCCAGGCGATCCAGAGCCGGGACAAACTGCGGGCCAACATCGCCAATTTGGGTTACAAAAACGTGGTGTCGCCCATCGCCGGCAAGGTGGGCAACATCAACTACAAGCTCGGCGATGTGGTGCAGGCCGGCGCCATGATCACCAGCATCATTGACAACTCCCAGCTCTGGGTGCGCCTCGACATCCCCGGAGAACAGGCCTCCCGAGTGCAGATGGGCATGCCCGTGGTGATCAAGGCTCCAGACGACCCCAGCCGCCTCCTGGCCAGGGGAGCCGTATCGTTCCTGGCCCCATCGATCGATAAGGACAAACAGACCCTGTTGGTGAAGGCCACCTTCCCCAACCCCAATGGCGCCCTGCGCAACGGGCAGCGGGTGAACGCCACCCTGGTGTTCAACCAGGCCGCCTCCCTGGCGGTGCCCCAGCAGGCCGTGCTGCTCCAGGCTGGCCAGCCCTTCGTATTTGTGGCCGTGAGCCCGGAGGTGGCCAGCCAGCAGCTGGGCCGCAAGCTGGATCCCCCACCCCCACCGGGCCTGCCCGTGGCCCTCCAGGTGCCGGTGAGCTTGGGCACCCTCCAGCGGGGGGCCTATGCGGTGCGCAACGGCCTCAACCCCGGGGACCGGGTGATCCTCGGCAACCTCTTCCAGCTCCGCAGCGGCATGCCCGTGAAGCCCACCGCTGGGCCGGCAAAACGCCCATGAGCCTGTCGGACACCTTCATCAAGCGGCCCGTGCTGAGCACGGTGTGCAGCATCCTGATCCTGCTGGCCGGGGTGATCAGCCTGCCGTTGCTGCCGATCGAAAACCTGCCGAACATCGCCCCGCCCACCATCCAGGTGTCCACCAACCTGCCAGGGGCTGATGCGCTCACCGTGGAGAGCGCGGTAACGGGCCCCCTTGAGGAGAACATCAACGGCGCACCGGGGATGGACTACATCACCTCCTTCAGCACCAGCGAGGGCAGCAGCCAGCTGAACGTGTTCTTCAAGGCGGGCACCAACGCCGACATCGACCAGGTGAACGTGCTCAACCGGGTGCAGACCGCCACCCCCCAGCTGCCGCCCCAAGTGACCGCCCAGGGGGTCACCGTTCAGCAGACGGCCACCAGCTACCTGCTCGTCTACAACCTCACCTCCACCCAGGGGCAATTCAGCCGCAACTACCTCAATGGCCTGATCCAGCTCAACCTGCTCTACCCCCTCAGCCGCTCCGAAGGGGTGGGGCAGGTGAATGTCTTCGGGGCTAGCGATCCGGCCTTCCGCCTCTGGGTGAGCCCCAAGAAGCTGGCCCGTTTCAACCTCAGCGCCACCGATGTGGTGAACGCCCTGAAATCCCAAAACCAGGTGGTGATTGCCGGCAGCGTCGGCGGCCCCCCCTCCGTGCCCGAGAACACCACCACCCTTCCCCTGCTGGTGAACGGCAACCTCAAGACCGTGCAGGAGTTCGAGAATCTGATCCTCGCCAAGGGCCCCGATGGGGGCCTGATCCGCCTCAAGGATGTGGGCCAGGCGGAATACGCCTTTCAGAGCTTCAACTCCTCGGCCATCAATGCTCTCAGCGGCCATCCCTGCGTAGGCTTCGGCGTGATCCAGCTGCCAGGCACCAACGCCATCAAGACCGCCGAGGGGGTTGATCAGGTGCTCCAGGCCTTTGAGCGCACCCTGCCCCCGGGGGCCAAGCTGGAGAAGGTGTTCGACCAGAGGGATTTCATCAACGCCTCCATCGAGGGTGCCCTCGATGCCCTGCGGGATGCGGTGGTGCTGGTGCTGCTGATCATCTTCCTCTTCCTGCAGGACTGGAAGGCCACGGCCGTGCCGGCCCTGGCGCTTCCCATCGCCTTGCTCGGGGCCATGATCTTCGTGAAGGCTTTCGGCTTCTCCATCAACGAGCTCACCCTGCTGGGGGTGATCCTCGCCACGGGCCTGGTGGTGGACGACGCCATCGTGGTGGTGGAAGCCGTTTCAGCCCGAATCGAGGCGGGCGATCCCCCCTTCGTGGCCGCCTCCAACGCCATGAAGGAGCTCACCGGCGCCATCCTGGCGACGGCCCTGGTGCTGCTGGCGGTGTTTGTGCCCGTGGCCTTCTTCCCCGGGGCCACCGGCGTGATCTACCGGCAGTTTGCCCTGACGATCGTGTTTTCGATCCTCGTGTCGACGTTCAACGCGATCACCGGCAAGCCCCTGCAATCGGCCCTGCTGCTGGGGGGTGGCAAGACCGAACCCCGGGGCCGCATCTGGACCGTGATCGGCGGCGTGTTCGGCTCCGCCTACGGCGCCCTGGCCGGCGGCTGGATCCTCGCCCTGGCCCTGGGAGTGCTGGGGGCGGTGGTTGGCACCGTCCTGATGCCCATCTTCACCGCCTTCAACGCTGGCTTCGAGCGGCTCGCGGCGGGCTACCAGCGGCTGCTGGGCCAGGTGATCCGCTGGCGTCGCATCGTGGCGGCCCTGCTGCTGGGGGGCATCGTGCTCACCGGCCTCACCTTCACCGCCGTGCCCACGGGCTTCGTGCCCACCGAAGACCAGGGCTACGGCCTGGGCATCATCCAGCTGCTACCCCAGGCCTCCCTGGAGGCCACCATGAAGGTGGCTGCTGAAGCCCAGGCGATCATCGCCAAGGAGCCCGACATCATCTCCGGGGAGCTGGTGGGGGGAGCGGGCTTCAACGGCAGCTCCGTGAACCAGGGCCTCTTCTTCTTCGGCTTCCGCCCCATCGATGAACGCCAGGGCAAGGAGCACAGCGCTGGGGCAATCATCGCCAGGCTCAACAAGGAATTCAGCCAGATTCCCGGCGCCCTGGTGTTCGCCTCCCCACCACCGGCGGTGCCGGGCTTCAGCGCCCAGGGGGGCCTGAGCTTCCAGTTCAACGACCTCAGCAATGGCGGCTATTCCCCCACCGAGCTCGCCCAGCTGGCCGACACCCTGATGGCCAAGGCCCGAGCCACTGGAAACTTCGAGAAGATCTACAGCCAATTCATCTCCGATGCACCTGTGTGGCGCCTGGATGTGGACCGCGACAGGCTCGCTTCTCTGAACATCGACTACGGCGAAGCCATGACCACCCTCGGCACCTTGATGGGCGGCCGTTTCGTGAACCAAACCTACGAGGAGGGCCAGTATCGCCAGGTGTATGTGCAGGCTGATGCCAGCAATCGCTCCATGGTCGACGACCTGCGCAACCTCTACGTGGCCGATCGCAGCGGCAAGCTGATCCCCATGGCCAACGTGGTGAATGTACGCCTGGACAGCGCTCCGCCGATCATCAGCCACTTCAACCTCTACCGCACGGTGCTGATCCAGGGGCTGGAGGCGGCAGGCCGCAGCACAGGCCAGGCGATCGATGGCCTGATGGCCAGCTATCGCAGCCTCAACTTCACCAACATCGGCCAGGCCTGGTCGGGCCTCACCCGCTCGGAGGTGCAGGCGGGCTCCCTGGCCGTGCTGGTGTTCGCCCTGGGGATCGTGGTGGTGTATCTGGTGCTCTCCGCCCAGTACGGGAGCTACATCGATCCATTGATCATCCTGATGACCGTGCCCCTGGCCATGCTCGGCGCCCTGGTGTTCCTGGTGCTGCTGGGCCAGGTGAACAACGTGTATGCCCAGGTGGGTCTGGTGACTCTGATCGGCCTGGCGGCCAAGAACGGGATCCTGATCGTGGATCTGGCCAACCAGCGGATGGAAGCCGGCCTCTCGGCCATCGAAGCCGCCAAGGGCGCCGCCGCCTCTCGCCTGCGGCCCATCCTGATGACGGCCCTGGCGGCCTTGGCGGGCTTCTTCCCCCTGGTAATCGCCACGGGGGCCGGTGCCCTCTCCCAGCGCTCTTTGGGGGCGGTGATCTTTGGCGGGCTGCTGGTGGCCACCGGCTTGAGCTTGTTCGTGGTGCCGGCGATGTATGTGGTGATGAAGAATCTCGAAGCGGCCTGGTTCC
>JBBARZ010000017.1:0-29526 GCA_040399505.1 Cyanobium sp. | reverse complement strand
CATGAAGCATGAAGGAAGATGTCTGCAGATCAAGAGCCATGACGAATCCGCCGGGGCCATGGGTTTTAACCGGCAATGGGATGCACGATGATGTCATTCAGATCGGAGGCGTCGATGGACGACACGCCACCTAATCAGACTCCAGGAGCTTGCTGACGTTTGGACCCTGCTCCAACACTCTCAAGCAATGACTGGTTTTCCTGGCCCGACCAGGCCTAGTCCTCGTCTAGTGCCATAGCGCCAACTCCATGCACCGTTGAAAAGCCCTTGAAAAGCACCCGGCTCTAGGTGCCCCGGAGGAAGGAAAACCCTGCTAGACCCCTGGCCCCAGGTGGCCTGCGCCAGCAGCTCCGACCCACAACACAACATCTCTGATCGCGATTGCGATCTTTAGCCTGCAGCGATCCAACGACCGCACAGCCACCTCCCTGAAGGGTCACCCTGGCTGAGCCGGCCAAGCCTGGGCTTCATGCCCGGGCTTTGTTGTTCGGCGCCCACCCCGGTGGGCCCATTCAGGGCACCGATTTGACCGTGGGTGGGCACACCTTGGCAGCCCAGTCGCATCCCGCTAATGCGGGTTTCTGCCACTGGAGGGGGATCTCCAGCAAATCCCGGGTGCCACTGATGGCCTGCCCCACAAACAGGATGGCGGACAGCCCACTGGCGATCAGATGGATGCTCCTCCACCGCGGTTCCCGCAAAATTTCCGGCCGGGCGCCCAGGGAAAACAGCATGAGTCCCACCACTGCCATGCCGCTCCAGTAGTGGGAGCTCCAGAAGTCGCCTTGGAGGGGGTTGTCACTGAGTCGATACACCTCGGGCTGGGCGCCAAGGGTGAGCAACCCGAGCCAGGTGATTAGGGCAAAGGCCAAACGGAGCCCCTTGGCATGGGCCCACCAGAGGGCTGCCAGGGCGGCCGCGCTTCCCGCCAGCACAAGCAACAGCTGGAATGCCCGGCCGGCTCCCCCCCGAAACTCAGTCCATGGGGTGGCAGTCGCGATCACCACTGCGAGAGCGACCATCACGATGGCCACCACGGCAAGGGCGAGCCAGCGCCCCAGATCGCTGTGGTCCCGCCCGGTGCTGGGCGGGAGCTTGGCGCCTTCCACACGACGCGCCCGGGTCTGCACTCCGAGCCGCGCCACGATCCCCACCAGGGGATAGACCACCGCAACCGCTAGGGCGGGGTGGAGAATCCAGAGCCAATCCTTGGTGTCCACAACTGGAAGAGGGGCACAACTCCAAGGATGGCGCCATTGGGCCCCTTTGGCAGGCAGCCCCCGGATCGCGTTGGTGAACAGACTGCTGCTGGTTGCCGTTCATCGCCATTCACGAGTTAAGCCTGATGGTGGCCCTCGCCGAGCGGGTGCTGGAGGTGGCCACCCGTGAGGGGGCCGAGCGGGTGGTGGCGATTCACCTGCGGGTGGGCCATCTGGCCGGGGTGGATTCCCTTGCCTTGCGCACGGCAGCCGAGATCGTGCTGGCGGGAACTGTTGCCGAGGGTGCCCGTCTGGATCTTGAAGAGGTGCCCCCAGCCTGGTGGTGCCTGCACTGCCGTAGGGAGTTCCCTGCCTCTGAGATCCTGGGCCAATGTCCAGCCTGCGGCCACGCCAGCCGTCAGATGCTGCGCGGCCATGACCTGCTCCTCCATGCTGTTGAGCTCGATCCCTGACCGGGAGCCCTTGGCCTGCCTAGCGTGGATGGAGGCTTTGCTGACGTCCCATGTGCAGCCATTGTGCCTGCGGCTTGCCATCAGCCCCACGGCCTCGAGAGGTGGTGCTGGGGGAATCCCTCCTGGCCCGCAACGACCACCAGGCGGCCCACAACCGGGAGCACTTCCGTGCAGCCGGGGTTCAGGTGGTGAATGTGCTCTCCTCCCCAGGCACGGGCAAGACCGCCCTGCTGGAGGCTTTGGCGGCCCGGGCCCCCTCCACCCTGCGTCTGGCCGCGCTTGTGGGGGATCTCGCCACCGATCAGGACGCCCGCCGACTCCAGCAGGCCGGTCTGCCTGCGGTGCAGATCACCACAGGTCAGGTTTGCCATCTCGATGCAGCCATGGTGCATCTGGCCCTCACCAGGCTTGAGGAGGCGGGTCATCCCCTGGCTGCCGTGGATCTGCTGCTGATCGAGAATGTGGGAAATCTGGTCTGCCCGGCCTCCTTTGCTCTCGGCGAGGATCGACGGGTGGTGCTCCTGTCGGTGACGGAAGGGGAGGACAAACCCCTCAAATATCCCGCCACGTTCCACAGCGCCGATCTGGTGGTGATCACCAAAGTGGATCTGGCCGGGGCCGTGGGGTTTGATCGCCCCCTTGCCTATCACTATCTTCAGCAGGTGGCGCCCGCCGTTCGGGTGCTGGAGACGTCCGCCCGCCGTGGGCTGGGGATGGACGCCTTGCTGGAGGCCCTGCTGAGCGGGTGAGGGGAGCAGACCGCCAGGGGGCTCGCTTGCAGGTGGCCTGCCGCGGGGTGGTGCAGGGCCTGGGGGCGCGACCTGCCCTACAGCGCCTGGCCAGCCAATGGCAGTTGCGCGGGCGCTTGAGCAACACATTTGGGGCGTTGCAGATCGATCTGGCAGGTCCCCGGGAGGCGTTGGAGGCGTTTGTGCAGGCTCTGCCCGCTGCCTTGCCCGGACGGGGGCCGTGGGATCTGGTGGATCTGCACTGGCTGGAGGCACCCGAGCCCCTTTGGCCGGAGGGCGTGGAGCTGGCGAGTGCTGGGGTAGTGCCCCTGGGCCGATCTCTCTTTGCCCCGGGCCTTTCGGCCGATCGGGCGCCCTGTCCCCGCTGTCTGGCGGAGCTGCGCGATCGGGCCTCCCGCCGCCACCACTATCCCTTCATCAGCTGCTGCGACTGTGGTCCGCGCTTCAGCCTGGCCACGGCCCTTCCCTTCTGCCGAGCCCACACCACCCTGGCCTCATTTCCCCCCTGCGCTGCCTGTGCCCGGGAGTTCAGCACTCCAGGGGATCGCCGTTTCCATGCCGAAACCATCAGCTGCCCCCTCTGTGGACCCCGCCTGAGCCTGTGGAATGGAGCCGGCCAGCTGATGGAGGGTTCGGAGACGGGGTTGGCCGCGGCGGCCGACCTCCTCCTAGCGGGGCAGATCCTGGCCCTGCAGGGCGTGGGGGGCTTTCAATTGCTCGTTGATGCCACCTGCCCGGCGGCGGTGGAGCGTCTGCGGGAGCGCAAGCGCCGCCCTGCCAAGCCCTTCGCCCTGCTCGTCGCCCATCCCCGGGAACTGGAGCCAGCGGTGTGGGTGTCTGCGGAGGAGGAGGAGGCCCTGCGCCATCCCGCTGCGCCGATCGTATTGATGCGGCGGCGTTGCGGGCTTGGCGGCGATCCTTGGGAGCCTGTGGCGCCTGGCTGCCCGGCCCTCGGGGTGATGCTGCCTGCCTCCGGGCTCCACCATCTCTTAGTGGAACTTGTGGGTCGGCCCCTGGTGGCCACCAGCGGCAACCGCAGCGGCGAACCCCTCTGCACCGCACCCCAGGAGGCTGTCGAGCGGCTGGCTGGCCTCACCGATGGCTTCCTCGTGCACGATTTGCCCATCGCCCGCCCCCTGGATGATTCGCTCCTCCAAGTGATTGATGGCCGCCCGGCCCTGTTGCGGCGAGCGAGGGGCTTTGTGCCCGAACCTCTCCCCTGGCCAGGCCCCTCGAGGGGTACCTTGCTGGCCGTGGGGGCCGACCTGAAGGCCGCGCCGGCCTTGGTGCAGGGGGATCGGATTTGGTTGGCTCCCCATCTAGGAGATTTGGCGGATGCCTCCATGCAGAAGCGCTGGCAGGAGGGCCTGGAGGATCAGCTCCTGAGCGATTGGCTGCCGGTGATGGACCTGGTTTGCGATGCCCATCCGGGATACGTGAGCCATCAGCGGCTGCGCTCACTGGCCCACCGCACCGGCCTGCCGCTCTCCACCGTGCCCCACCATCTCGCCCATGCACTAGCCGTGGGAGCGGAACATGGTCTGCGGCCGCCCTTTCTTGCGCTGGCCTGCGATGGCCTGGGCCTGGCGGACCCTGAACGGCCCGATGGGGAAGAGCGGCTCTGGGGTGGAGAGCTGCTGTGGGTGAAGGGCTTCACGGAGGGGGGCCTGGACTGGGAGAGGCTGGCGGCCCTGCGGCCTTTCCCCCTTCCCGGCGGGGAGCGGGCCAGCAGGGAGCCGCGCCGCTGTGCCCTGGGCCTGCTGGCGGCCTCCGGGGCCTGGGCCCTGGCCCATCCCGGGGCAGGCTCCATGCTGGAGGCCTTCTCCCCCCAGGAGCGATCCCTCCTTCTCCAGGGCTTGGCCCAGGGGAGTCTGGCCCCGCTCACCAGTTCCCTGGGCCGTCTGCTGGATGGGCTGGTGTCCCTGCTGCAGCTGGCCCAGATCCTCAGCTACGAAGGAGAAGGGGGCCTGCGCTGGCAGGGGGCTGCGGCACGGGGGCGGGCCCAGCTGGAGGCCCGTGGGGCGTCCCCGGAGCTTTGGCCCTTTCCCCTCGAGAGCGCTTCCCCCGGGGATCCTGTCCCCCTTCCTCTGGGCCGTTGGGATTGGGAGCCCCTGCTCGCGGTCCTGCTGGCAGATCGGGCCGCCGATGGCGATCCCACCCGGGCGGCATGGCAGCTGGAGCGGGCGATCGTGGCTGGGCTTGTGGAGGGCGCCTGCGCCGCAGCCGCTTCCACGGGATCCCGCCAAGTGGCCCTTTCGGGGGGGTGTTTTCAGAACCGATCCCTCCTGGAGGGCTGTCTGCGGGGTCTGCGCCAGCGGGGGCTGACCCCCCTGTGGAATGAACAGGTGCCCTGCAACGACGGTGGATTGGCCCTGGGGCAGGCCTGGGCCGTTCAGGCGTCGCAAGCCGCTCTATAACCAGAGCAGAGCCTGCCAAATGTGCCATGTGCCTGGCCGTGCCCGGGCGGATTCTCTCGATCGCCTTCCAGGCGCCGGACGGTGGGGAGGAGGAGGATCTCTGGCGCACAGCCGAGGTGGACTTCGGTGGTGTGCGTCAAAAGGTGAGCCTGGCCTGCTTGCCCCAGGCCCGCGTCGGGGATCGGGTATTGGTGCACGTGGGTTTTGCCCTGAGTTTGGTGGAAGAGCTGGAGCCGTTGCCATGAACGACATGTGCTGCATGGATGGCAACGAGGCGGTGGCCAGGGTGGCCTATCGCCTCAATGAGGTGATCGCCCTCTACCCCATCACTCCGGCTACTCCCATGGGGGAGTGGGCCGATCAGTGGCGTGCGGAAGGCAGGCCCAACCTCTGGGGCCAGGTGCCCACGGTGGTGGAACTGCAGAGCGAGGGTGGTGCGGCGGGAACGGTGCATGGGGCTCTCCAGGCGGGGGCCCTCACCACCACCTTCACGGCGTCCCAAGGGTTGCTGTTGATGATCCCCAATCTCTACCGCTGGTCTGGGGAGCTCACGCCGGTGGTGGTGCATGTGGCGTCGCGGGCCCTGGCAGCCCAGGGCCTCTCGATCTTTGGCGACCACTCCGATGGGATGGCCTGCCGCGCCACGGGCTGCGCGATCCTCGTTTCAGCCTCGGTGCAGGAAGCGGGCGACTTTGCCGCCATCGCCACCTGCGTCACGTTGCAGGGCCGGGTACCTGTTCTGCATCTCTTTGATGGCTTTCGCACCTCCCATGAAATCCAGAAAGTGGAGCCCATTCCTGATGCCACCCTGGAAGCCCTGATCCCCCATGAGGCCATCCGCGCCCACCGGCAGCGGGCCCTGACGCCGGAGCGGCCGGTGTTGCGCGGAACGGCCCAAAACCCAGACGTCTACTTTCAGGGCAGGGAAACGGTGAATCCCTTCACCGAGGCTCTTGGCGGGCATGTTCACGCGGCGATGGCGCACTTTGCCGCGCTCACAGGACGTGCCTACGAGCCCTACGAGTATGTGGGCCCTCCGGATGCCCAGCGGGTGCTGGTGCTGATGGGATCTGCCTGCGAGACGGCTGTCGCAACAGCGGAGGTATTGGCGGCGGCAGGGGAGCCGGTAGGAGTTCTGAAGGTGCGGCTCTTTCGGCCCCTGGTGGCCTCCTGGCTTGTGGAGGCCCTTCCAGCCTCCACCCGCGCCATGGCGGTACTGGATCGGTGCAAGGAGCCAGGGGCCCCTGGAGAGCCCCTCTATCTGGACGTGGTGGTGGCCCTGGCGGAGGAGTGGGGCCAGCTCCATCCGGGCTCACCCCTTCCCCATGTGGTGGGGGGGCGCTACGGCCTGGGCTCCAAGGAGTTCACCCCCGCCATGGCCCGTGCCGTTTTCGACCACCTGGCAGAGGTGTCGCCGCGAAACCATTTCACGGTGGGCATCAACGATGACCTCACCCAACGCTCCCTTCGGGTCGACAACGGCTTTCAGATGGAAGCCCCGGATGAGGTGCGGGCAGTGTTCTATGGGCTGGGAAGTGATGGCACGGTGGGGGCCAACAAGGCCACGATCCAGATCATTGGGGACACGACACCGCTCTTCGCCCAGGGTTATTTCGTCTACGACTCCAAGAAGTCGGGATCCCTCACGGTGTCGCACCTCCGCTTCGGGCCGCGTCCGATCCGTGCTCCCTACCTGATCGCCCATCCCACCTTGGTGGCCGTGCACCAATGGGATCTTCTTGCCCAGTTGGAGGGGCTCCAGGGGTTGGTGCAAGGGGGCACCCTCCTCCTCAACAGCCCCTGCACCCCCGAAGACACCTGGCGGCAGATGCCGCCGGCGGCCCGTCACCAGGTGAAGACCTTGGGGGCTCGGGTGTGGCAGATCAATGCCCACCAGGTGGCCCAGAGCGCCGGATTGGGCAACCGGATCAACACGGTGATGCAGGCGGCGTTTTTTGCCGTCAGCGGGATGCTGCCCCAAGACGAGGCCCTGGAGCGCATTCGCGACGCCATTCGCCATAGCTACAGCCGTAAGGGGGAGGCTGTGGTGCACAGGAACCTCCAGGCCCTGGATGCGAGCCTGGCAGCCCTTCAACCCTTGCTGTGGCAAAACTTGGAGCTCCAGAGCCCTGCGGGAGATCTGGATCAGGCCCCAGCCGGGGCGCTTCCGACCCATCTCCGGGACGCCCCGCCGTTTGTGCGGGAGGTGATCGCACCGATGCTGGCCCATCGCGGAGATGGCCTGCCGGTGAGCTCCTTGCCCTGTGATGGCACCTGGCCCACGGGAACTGCCCGCTGGGAGAAACGCAACCTGGCTTCCGAGGTGCCGGTCTGGGAGAGCGACTTGTGCGTGCAATGCGGCAAATGCGTGATGGTGTGCCCCCACGCGGTGATCCGCGCCAAGGTGGCCAACCCCAACGCCCTGGAGAAGGCGCCAGCAGGTTTTCGCGAAGCGGCCGCCAGGGATCCGGCGTTTGAAGGCCAGCGCTTCACCATCCAGGTGGCGGTGGAGGATTGCACCGGCTGCCAGCTCTGTGTGGAGGTGTGCCCCGCCAAGGATCGGCAAGCGCCGAAGCGCAAGGCCCTCAACATGGCTCCCCAGCGTCCCCTGCGGGAGCAGGGTCGAGCCCACTGGTCGTTTTTCCTTGGCCTGCCGGAGGTGCCCCGAAATCCGCTGAACCTGCACAAGATTGGCCAGCAGCAGCTGCAGCAACCCCTGTTTGAATTCTCCGGGGCTTGCGCCGGCTGCGGAGAAACCCCCTATCTCAAACTTCTCAGTCAGCTGTTCGGCGATCGGTTGCTGATCGCCAATGCCACCGGTTGCAGTTCGATCTATGGCGGTAACCTGCCGACCACCCCCTGGAGCACCAACGGGGAAGGGAGAGGACCGGCCTGGAGCAATTCCCTTTTTGAAGACAACGCTGAATTCGGCTACGGCATGCGGGTAGCCCTCGATCAACAGCGGGCAATGGCACTCGATCGCCTTCGCCTTCCCCTCTCACCGGGCAGTGAGCCTCTCCCCCCATCCCTGGTGGAGGCGTTGGCGTCTGCCGCCCTTCATCAGCACGACGAGTCCGACGTCGTTCTACAACGGGAGTGGGTGGCGGAGCTGAAGCGTCTGCTAAGGGCGGGCCTGGAGCGCCTGCCTGCGGAGAAACAGGCCATGGCACCCGAGGCCCAGCTGCTCGATCTGGCTGATGCCCTTGTGAAGACCAGCGTTTGGTTGGTGGGAGGGGATGGCTGGGCCTACGACATCGGCTTTGGCGGCCTGGATCATGTGCTCGCCTCAGGCCGCGACGTGAATGTGCTCGTGCTCGACACCGAGGTGTACTCCAACACAGGTGGTCAGGCATCAAAGGCCACGCCTCTCGGAGCTGTGGCCAAATTCGCTAGCGACGGCAAGGCCTCCGCAAAGAAGGATCTGGGCCTGATGGCCATCGCACAGGGGGGAGTGTATGTGGCCAGCGTGGCCATGGGTGCCCGGGATGAGCACACCCTCCGCGCTTTCCTGGAGGCCGAGCGGTATCCAGGCCCATCCTTGATCCTGGCCTACTCCCATTGCATCGCCCACGGCATCGACATGGCCAAGGGCATGGAGCACCAGCGCCTGGCGGTGGAGTCGGGGCGTTGGTTTCTCTATCGCTACGACCCACGCCGGGTGGAGCAGGGGCTCTCTCCACTGCAGATGGACAGTCCCCCTCCCCGGAGGCCCCTGGCAGAGGCCATGGCGACGGAAAATCGTTTCCGTGTGCTGGGTTATAGCGATCCGGAGCGTGCGCGGGAGTTGGAGCGGCAGGCTCAGGTGGAGCTCCAGCGCCGTTGGGCCCTCTATGGGGCCTTGGCTCAGGCGTCGTCGTCTTCCAGCAGCAATTGGGCGAAGGCCGAGTAGAGATCCTGTTCTTCCTTGCTCCCACTTCCCCGCCCTGCTCGGCTGGTTGTCTTGCCCTGAGGTTTGGCCTTGGGCGCCTGGCCAGCTAGCGGTTTGCTGCCCTTCTCTTGAGCAGGTGGCGCCTGGGGAGAGGTTTCCAGCTCCCGCAACCGCTCCAGCAGGTGGGGGGGCACGGTTCCATCCGGGCTGGTTTTCATCAGCACCCGGAAGAGTTCCGCCGGATCCTGCTCCTTCTCCAAACTGTGGCGGGCGGCTTCTCCCTGCTTTCCTCCGCTGCCGGCAGGCTGGGGCACTCCGGTGGAGAGGCCTTTCGTGGCATCGGGAAGGGGAAGTTTCTTCGGCAGGATGCGCCCCAGGGCTTCGAGGCGTTCCTTGCTGCGGGCATCAAAGCTCATGGTCGGCAACACTCAGGGGCAGTTGAGGGTGTCGCGCGTGAGGCGGTGGCTGATGGGATGGCTGCCCGTGGCCGCGGCGCAGAGCATCTTTCGGGCATCTGGCCGCAGATCGACATTGGTGAAATCCGCCCCGTCGATGCGCACCTCCTCAAAGCGGGTGTTGAAAGCGAAAGCATTTTCGAGCCAGGCGTCCCGCAGGTCAGTGCCCTTGAGCACGGCTGAATCCAGGGTGGCTTCGCGCAAATCGGCACCGCGGAGATTCGCTTCCTGCAGTTTGGCTCCAAACAGGCTGGCGAGCCGCAGGTCTGCACCTGAGAAATCGGCCTCCCGAAGGTTGGTGAGGTTGAAAGTGGCGCCCCGCAGGTCGGCACCGTGGAAGTCCGCACCAATGAGCACCTGCTTGGCCACATCCATGGCCGCCAAGGCCGGTTGGGTTGGAAGACCAAAAAAAGGCAGCAACATAGTCAGGCCCAGCAGCAGGCCGAACATGCAGTGAAAAAAGGATCGACCGAGCATCCAGGAACCATCGAAGCAGGAATCGACCCTAGGGCCCCAAAAGGGAGATCAAAAGAGCGACATTGCTCTGATTTTGGCCAGCTTCTCCGCGTCGAGGCCATTCAGATCATCAAAAACCAAGAGTCCATCCTTCACGAAGCTGGCAAAGACAAAGAGAATGCCTTCGAGGCGAAAATCAAAACGTCCTTCCATATCGAATCTCTGGGTGCTCAGAAAATCGTGGAGTTGCCAGAGTGAATCAAGCGAGCTCAGCCCTGAGGCATGGCGTTGAACTTTGCCGATGAGCGTGGTAACAGCGCGACCATGGGCGGTTTCAAAGGCTTCCCTAGCAATGTCCTGTTCCTGCGGAGTCCAGACCAGGACAGCTGTGTTGGTCATCGTTGAAACAGCAGGGGAACGGTTAGCACAAGGCTTTCCCGCACCTTATCGCCCGTTTAAGGACACCGCGAATGGGACAGCGGTTTTGATGTGTTCTTTGATTTGGCGCCTGGCTTGCGGCAATTGATGCCAAGCCAAATGGGGGAAGGCGTGGTGTTCCCAGTGATAGCCAAAGTGGTAGCAGCAGAGCAGGGAGATCCAGGGGGGGCAGTTGAGACTGCGGGGCCCGTGGCTCTGCTCCAATTCGGAAGATATTCCAACATTCCGATGGGGAATGTATGTGCCGACAAAAAAGAGTTGCAGGGAACTCAGCAGCGTGGGGAGAGTGCAGTAGAGGGCCACATTGGTGAAGGGACTGGTGGAGATCCCAGCGGTCAAAGCCCAGATGGTGCACCACAGAAGGGCGAGACAGAGGATCTGGCCTCGAGAAAGGTAGGCCGCCATGAAGGAGCAAAACCACGGGGCCAAGCCTGCCTGGCCGTCTCGATGATGGTCTGGATCCCGGGCACTCCCTGCATGCCGGTGGTGTCGCTGATGGTTGGCCAGGCAGTGGCTGTAGGGCAGGGCGGCGTAGAGAAGGAGAAGGCTTTGGCCGATGCGCTGGTTGGCCCCCGGCCGTTCCGGCCAGAGGGTGCCATGCATAGCGTCGTGGGCCACAATAAAAAGTCCGGTCTGGAGCAGGGTGCGCACCAAAACGGACAAGGTGATCAAGCCAAGAGGAAGATCGGCCAGAGTTGTGGGGAGCAGGATCACCAAACTCCCCAACCAACCCAACACGATCCCAGCCGCCAGGAGCAGGCCACGCCGGGTAATGGCCGTCAACGGGCAAATTTCAGCAGTTCAGCGGCAGAGGCCAGCAGATCAATGGCCACGAAATAAATCTTGCCTTCGGGGCTGAGTAGGAAGCGCCAGGCCACGTTCATGCCCACACCAGCTCCGAACCAGGGGGTTTGGACCTTGCCTGTCACCTTCACCTGGTTGAACCCACCTTCAGCGGGCTCGGAATAGCCACGCTCGGGGAGCAGCTTGAGGTTTTGGCAATCCTCCTTGAAGAAGCGCAGGATGGCGTCGCGACCCACGATGGGTTTTTGGAAGGGGGGCTGGAGAGCTCCGTCGGGAAGGAACAGCTCGATCAGGGCATCAAAGTCGTTGGCATTGAGCAGGTCCATGTAGGCGTTAATCGTGGGGTTGATGATGCCCTCGATGAACACTTTCTGGCGGCTTTCCTCAGGGGTGGGAGCAGCGACTGGTTCCATCACCCGCTGGCCTTCTCCCTTGGCTGGGTCGAAGCCCATGTCTTCAACGAAGTTGCGCAGCAGGGTGATCTGCTGACCCTGCTCCACCCCTTTCACGGAATTAAGAACGGCAGCGGCGTTGGCTGACAGCTGATAACCCTTGGGGATGGGTGCCACGAGTCCAGCGGCCATCCATTGGCCGAGCTGATACCAAAAGCCCAACTTGATGTTGACGGACCAATTGGCGTAGGTGCGACCAATGGACGTGTCGGATCGGTTGGCCAGATCGCACATCGCCTGGCTTTGCTGGGCGAAGGACATGGCCTTGATTTCATTCAGCACGGGTTCTGCGAACTGCATCCGGGCCGCGCCTGGGGCGGCGATCGTGATGGTTTGGCCCATTTCCAAATAGGCAAACCAGATCAGGGCGAGCTGGTCTTCCGCGTTGAGCAGACGGAAACGAGCGGTGATTGCGGGGACCGCATCAGCGCTCAGGGTGTCCGGAAAGATCTGGGTGGCCTGGGAAAGGGTGTACATCCGCGCTGCTTGGATTGTGAAGATTTCCTTCAGACCCTAACCTTTTTTTTGGAATCTGACTAGCGACCCTCGGAGGTGCGGTCGGTTCGGGATCCCGGCCTTTGCGGCGCCCTGGCGGGGCATGGGAACCCTTCAGTGGCTTCCCCCATTGTTTCACCATGCCGTTGACGTCTCGCCAGCTTGAGGGCCGCTGGGCTGAACAGAGGGCCCTGCGGTTGTTACAGGAGCGGGGCTGGAGGCTGGTCTCCAGAAATTGGCGCTGTCGCTGGGGAGAGCTTGATTTGGTGCTGTGCAAACCGGATCGGTTGCTGCTAGTGGAGGTCAAGGGCAGGGGGCCGATGCATCGGGATGGCGACGGCATTGGGGCCCTGCACAGGGAAAAGCAGAAGCGCCTGGAGCGGGCCTGGTCCTGCTGGCAGGCCGAGCACCCCCACCTGGCCCAACAGCCGATGGAGTTCGTCGCCGCCCTTGTGCCATTACCGCCCCGACGGTCCCCAGTGCGCTGGTTGCATCTGTTTTGAAGCCGATCTGCGGCAGGCCTGCTCAGGGGGCTGCTGGGGATGCAGGGGCCTCTGGGGATGCCGGCGCTGGTGGGGCTGGCGTGAACCAGACCGTGCAGCGGAACCGGGGCAGGCTGCCCATCCGTCCCACCCCCACCTCCTGGCAGCGGGTGTTGCTGATGCCAGATCGATCCGCAACGGGAATCTGGTTGATGGCCCGCTGTTCGGCGTCGCTCTGGCTCCAGATCGATTCGGCCGTTCTACTTTCAGCCACGGCTGGGGGAGCGATCAGAACCAGCGCGCAGAGGGGTAGGCTGAGGAGAAGGAGCCTGGGAAGGGTCATGGGGGTTGTGCGGCAGCCACTCCTATGCCTAGCCGGTTTCGCAGGGATCGCCTGAGCTGCAATGGTTAGGGGAGTGGTCCGATCCCATGGCTTCCTCCTCCGCTTTCGGTGCCCATCAGGTCCGCCATCGCTTTGGCCAGCACTGGTTGGTGGATCAGGAGGTGCTGGGGCAGATCGTGCAGGCAGCCGAACTCACGGCGGCCGACCACGTTCTGGAAGTGGGGCCAGGCCGTGGGGTGCTGACGCAAGCTCTCCTGGCCTCGCCGGTGGCCCAGGTGACGGCCGTGGAACTCGATCGGGATCTGGTGGCGGGCCTGGAGCAACGCTTCGGCGTAGATCCCCGCTTCACTCTGGTAAGCGGCGACATCCTGTCGATTCCCCTGCCCCCCGTGGGCCCCCCTGGCCCCAACAAGGTGGTGGCCAACATCCCTTACAACATCACTGGCCCTTTGTTGGAGCGGCTGCTGGGCCGGTTGGATCGGCCCCTCACCCCTCCCTTTCAGCGGCTGGTGCTGCTAGTGCAGCGGGAGGTGGGGGAACGGCTCCGGGCAGTGGCCGGGTCGAGCGCCTTTTCCGCTTTGAGCGTGCGGATGCAACTGCTTGGAACCATCCAGGGGGTTTGCCCGGTACCGCCCCGCTGTTTCCAGCCTCCCCCGCGGGTGCACTCGGAGGTGATCCAGATCGATCCCCTGCAGCCCGAGCAGAGGTTGCCCCAGCAGCTGGCGGGGGCGGTTGAGCCCTTGGTGCGGCGGGCTTTCATGGCGCGCCGCAAAATGCTGCGCAACAGCCTGGCTGGCCTGCTTCCGGAAGACACTCTGGCTGTCCATGCCGCAGAGGCTGGGGTGAGCCTTCAAGCCCGGCCCCAGGAGCTCTCGCCCGCCCAATGGGTAGCGCTGGCCACCAGCTTGAATCGCGCCATGCCCACCGCTCCCCAGGCCCCTTAACCCATGGCGCACTGCCGCGTGCTGGCTCCAGCCAAGATCAATCTGCACCTGGAGGTGCTGGGGCTGCGGCCAGACGGATATCACGAGCTGGCGATGATGATGCAGGCCATCGACCTGGGGGATCAGCTCCACTTTCAAGACCGCTCTGATGGGGTGATCAGCCTTCGCTGCGACCGGGCCGATCTCTCCGTGGGGCCCGACAACCTGGTGGTGCGGGCTGCCGAAAAACTACGGGCCCATGGAGGCCAGGGCCACCGGGGGGTGGAGATCCTGTTGGAGAAGCGCATCCCCATCGGGGCGGGTTTGGCGGGGGGATCCAGCGATGCGGCAGCCACCCTCGTGGGCCTCAATGCCCTCTGGGAGTTGCACACCCCAGGGGCCAAGCTGGCGGCCCTAGCCGCAGAGCTTGGCTCCGATGTGCCTTTCTGCCTCGAGGGCGGATCTCAGCTCTGTTTTGGCCGTGGGGAACGGCTGGAGCCCTGCCCGCAGGCAGCCTCGCCCCTGGGGGTGTTGCTGGTGAAACACCCAGAGGCGAACGTGTCGACCCCCTGGGCCTATGGGCGTTGCCGAGAGTGGCGGGGTGATTTTTATCTCAGCCACGAGGCGGATTTTGAGCAACGGCGCCAGGCCCTGCGCCAGAGCCCCCTGCTTGAGGCCCTACGGGGGGAGAGGGCTTTTCCGCCGTTGCGCAACGACCTGCAGGCCGTGGTAGCCCCTGAGGTGCCCAGCGTGGCACAGGCCCTTGAACTGCTGCAGGGGGCCCCAGGGGTTCTGGTGGTGGCCATGAGCGGCTCGGGCCCCACCGTGTTTGCCCTGTTCCCTTGCCTGGAGGCGGCATCCCTAGCCCAAGGAGCCTTGGCGGAGCCCTTGCGGGCTGCTGGGCTGGAGAGCTGGAGCTGCGGCTTGCGGTCGTCCGGTGCCACCCTGTGGGAGCCGGGCCTCCCACCATGAGCGATTCCCCTCCCCCCAGCGTTTCCTCATCTCCTGCCGCAGAAGGGGAGAGCAAGAGCCCCGCCAGCCTGCGCAAGGGCCCCCTGAGTTTTCTGAGTGGGGCGATCACCAGCGCCCTCCTGGCATGGCTCTCCTTTGGGCTGAGCCAGAGGGTGGTGGCCTACTACGCCACCCATCCACCCCACTACAACAGCCAAGTAGCCCAGAGCATCGGCACCGCCGTGAAAACCCTGGTGGTGGGCATGACCTTCCTAGCCACCTTCAGCTTTGCCTTTGTAGGCCTGGGGCTGTTTTTGACCTTTCTCCGCAGCCTCTGGCTCGGTGGATCGCAGCAGAGTTCTGCAGGGCAAGAGGGACCTTCCTAAACTGGGTAAGCTGTTGAAAGGGGCATGACCGTTCACGACCTGGGTCTGCTGGTGGTGTTGCTGCTGCCGGGCATGCTCCTCTCGGTGCTCATCCTCAGCACCTTTGCCGCAGGCGGCTGAGATAGGTTGGCTTCACTGTGCCTGCAGCCCGCGCCGTGGCCCCAACCCTGCTGTTCAACGCGCTCCGGGAAGCCATCGATGAAGAGATGGCCCGTGATCCCTATGTTTGTGTGATCGGAGAGGACGTAGGGCACTACGGCGGCTCCTACAAGGTGACCAAAGATCTCCACAAAAAATATGGAGATCTCCGCATTCTCGATACGCCCATTGCGGAAAACAGCTTCACGGGGATGGCCGTGGGAGCGGCGATGACGGGCCTACGGCCGATTGTGGAGGGGATGAATATGGGCTTCTTACTGCTGGCATTTAATCAAATTTCCAACAATATGGGCATGCTCCGCTACACCAGCGGCGGCAACTACACCATCCCCACTGTGGTGCGCGGGCCTGGTGGGGTAGGCCGGCAGCTGGGGGCGGAGCACAGCCAGCGCCTGGAGGCCTATTTCCACGCCATCCCCGGCATCAAAATTGTGGCCTGCAGTACGCCCACCAATGCCAAAGGGCTATTGAAAGCCGCGATTCGAGACGACAATCCTGTGGTGTTCTTTGAACACGTGCTGCTCTACAACCTCTCTGAAGATCTGCCGGAAGGAGACTATATTTGTGCCTTAGACCAGGCAGAAGTGGTGAGGGAAGGGAAGGATGTCACCATCCTCACCTACTCCCGCATGCGGCACCACTGCCTCAAAGCTGTGGAGCAACTGGAGCAAGATGGTGTGGATGTGGAGCTCATTGATCTGATCAGCCTCAAGCCCTTTGATCTCGATACCATCTGCCGCTCCGTGCGCAAAACACACAAGGTGATCGTGGTGGAGGAATGCATGAAAACAGGCGGCATCGGTGCCGAGCTGCTTGCCTTGATCACCGAACACTGCTTTGACGATCTGGACTGCCGTCCTGTGCGGCTCTCCTCCCAGGACATTCCCACTCCCTACAACGGCAACTTGGAGAATCTCACCATCATTCAGCCGCACCAGATTGTGGAAGCGGCGCGCCAGATTAAAGCGGGTCTGATCTGAGATGGCACGACCCCAGGGCTGGCTTGCCCTCATCCTGGCTCTGGCCATCGCCGCCGGAGCCCTACTGGCCACCTATGGCCTGCGCCTCGGCCTGGATCTCAGGGGCGGCAGCCAGCTCACCCTCCAGGTGCTGCCTGCTGGTGCCATTCAGCGGGTGGAGCAGGAGCAATTGGAGGCGGTGAAGGATGTGCTGGAGCGGCGCATCAACGGGTTGGGGGTGGCCGAATCCACCCTGCAGACCGTGGGCAACGATCAACTTGTGCTGCAGCTGCCCGGGGAGCAGGACCCCACCCGAGCTTCGAAGGTGCTGGGTACCACGGCCCTGCTGGAGTTTCGCCCACAAACGCCTGGAAGCGAGAAGGAGTTTCGCTCCCTTTTGCCTCTGAAGCGCCAGGTGGAAGCTGTACTGCGGAGCCGACGTGCTCCTGCTTCAGCTAGCGATTCCAGCCAACCCCCACCACCGGAATTGGCACCCGAAGACCTGCGCAAAGCCCTCGTTGCCCTGGGTCTCTCCATTCCGGAGGGCACCTCCGAGCTCGATCAGTTGGAGCTTCTGGAGAAGGAAGTCAACAAGCGCATCGTGGCCCTCTATGGACCACCCGCCCTCACGGGCAAGGATCTCACCGGGGCTGGACGGGTGCAACAGGCGAGTGGCAACGCCTGGGATGTCACGTTGAATTTCAACAAAGAAGGGGGCGATAAGTTCGCCGCACTCACGAAGGGGTTGGCGGGCACGGATCGGGTGTTGGGCATCGTGCTGGACGGCCGCTCCATCAGCGAAGCCACTGTGGGCGACCAATTCAAGGTGGCCGGCATCACGGGAGGCGCAGCCAGCATCACGGGCAACTTCACCGCGGAGGAAGCCCGGGATCTGGAGGTGCAGCTGCGGGGTGGGTCCCTGCCCCTGCCGGTGAAGATCGTGGAGGTGCGCACGGTGGGCCCGTCTCTTGGGGCAGCCAACATCCGCCGCAGCCTGCTCGCCGGTTTGGCGGGCCTGGCCCTGGTGGGGATGTTCATGGTGGTGGTCTACCGCCTGCCCGGGGTGGTGGCCGTAGCCGCCCTGAGCCTCTATGCCCTCTTCAACCTGGCCATCTATTCCCTGGTACCCGTCACGCTCACCCTGCCGGGCATTGCGGGCTTCATCCTCTCGGTGGGCATGGCGGTGGATGCGAACGTGCTGATCTTCGAGCGGGTAAAGGAGGAGCTGAGAGGTGGCAACACTCTGATCCGCTCGATTGATTCCGGCTTTTCCCGCGCGTTCTCCTCCATCCTCGATGGCCATGTCACCGGGTTGATCAGCTGCATCGCCCTCTTCCTGCTCGGCACGGGGCTGGTGAAGGGTTTTGCGGTCACCCTGGCCATCGGCCTGCTGTTGAGCCTATTTACCGCTCTCACCTGCACCCGCACCCTGTTACGGGTGTTGATGAGCTATCCGGCCCTGCGCCGGCCCACCTATTTCCTGCCGGCGAGCAAGCTGCCGGCAGCGGCAGCCTGAGGACGTTCTCTTGACCCATCCCGAACCTCGCTTTCGCGTCAATCGCCACCGCCGCCTGGCCTGGTGGGGATCCGCCCTGGCCTCTGCCCTCAGTGTGCTGGGCCTGGTGCTCTGTTGGTTGAGCCCCGCGATCCAGAGTCCCCTCAAGCCAGGCTTGGATTTCACGGGCGGCACCCAGATCCAGCTGCAACGCGACTGCGGCACGGCCTGTACGGCCCTGACCGTGACAGAGGTGCAGCGCCAATTGGGCAGCCTCTCCTTGGCCGCCGAAGCAGGCCAGCAGGCGCCCAATCTCAGTGCCTCCACCGTGCAGGTGCTCGATGGGGGCCGATCCGTGGTGGTGCGGGCCCCTGCCCTCAGCCCAGCCCAGGGGCAGGCCTTAATCGAGGGCCTGAAGACCGCCTTGGGCCCTCTGAGCAGCAAGGGAACCTCCGTCGATACGATCGGCCCCACCCTGGGCTCTCGCCTGCTGCGCAGCAGCTTGCTCTCGTTGGTGGTGAGTTTTGCGGCGATCGCGGCCTACATCACCTTTCGCTACAGCGGCATCTTTGCCCTTCTGGCCCTGCTCTGCCTAGCTCACGATGTGCTCATCACCTGTGGGTTGTTTGCCTGGCTGGGCCTACTGAAGGGCGTGGAGGTGGATTCTTTGTTCGCCGTAGCCCTGATCACGGTGGCGGGCTACTCCGTTACCGACACGGTGGTGGTGTACGACCGGATCCGGGAGCAAAAGACAGCCCTGGCCGATCTTCCCCTCACCGAGCAGGTGGATGTGGCGGTAGATGCCACCCTCACCCGCTCGCTCTACACCTCCCTCACCACCCTGCTGCCCTTGCTGGGGCTGATCTTCTTTGGTGGCAACAGTTTGTTCTGGTTCGCAATCGCCCTGGCCCTGGGGATTGCAGTGGGCAGCTGGTCGAGCATCGGCCTGGCGCCCACGCTGTTGCCCCTGCTCTCGCGCCAGTGAAGCGCAAGGTGCCCCTGATCCCTTTTCTTCTGCTTGGTTTAGCCCTTGCGGATCTGAAATTGGAGATCCGCTTGTTGCTGGATCACTTCACGCTCACCACCTTGCTGGTGGCGATTCAGAACCACCTGCTGGCATTCACGATCCTGGCCCTGCTCCCTTCCCTCTGGAGGCGTTACCGAGGGGATCAAGCCTGATCAGGCTTGCCATCCCATTGATCCATCACGTCGTGCACGAGCACTTCCTTGCCCAAGACCTGGAGCACCACCACCAGGGGGAGGGCCAAGAGAACTCCCGGTAAGCCCAGGAGCACGCCGAGGGACAGCTGGGACACAAGGGCCACCGTGGGCAGGAGATTCACGGTGCGGCTCAGCAAGATGGGGGTGAGCACAAAGGCCTCCAAGTTTTGGAGAATCAGCCGAAGGATCAACACCTGCACCATCTTTCCAGGAGATACCAGCAGCAGGGCCACGCCCATGGGGAGAAGGGTGCCGAGGGTGGGGCCGATGGTGGGCACAAAAGTGAGCAAACCACAGGCCAGGGCGCACAGAAGGGCCAGGGGCACCTTGAGCAGGGCCAGGCCAGCCCAGGTGGTGAGGAACACCACCACGGCCGAGAGGGTCATGCCAGCGAGCCAGCCGCCAAGGGCTTCCCTCGATTCGCGCATCACCAGCTGGATGCGGGGGCGGTAGAAGTTGGGGGTGAAGGCGGTGAGCAGGCGCTGATGGCTTCGGGGATCGAGGGCGAAGAGCACGGCCAGGAGTGCCATCAGCAGGGTTTGGACGGTGCCGTTGGCGGCTCCTCCGGCAAAACCAAGGAGCTGTTCGCCGACGGGCTGAATTCGCTCGAGGGAGGCCTTACTGAGGAGTTCCCGCTCCAGGTTTTGCAGGGCTGGCACCTGCCGAACCAACTTGTTGAGCTGCTCCGGCAAGGCCGGAATGATGCGCTGCAGCAGATTGGCCTGTTCAATCACCTCCGGCAGCAGGAGCCAGGAGAGGAAGGTGCCCATGCCAAGAAGAACAGCCAGCACCAGCACCAGGGCGGCGGGGCGGCTAAGGGGAAATGTCTGGCGCAGCCAGGTGATGGGCACGTCGAGGGCGACGGCGAGCACCACAGCTCCGAAGAGAATCAGCAACACCCAGCGCAGTTGCCACACCAGAAGGGTGGCCACCACCAGGGCCAGGGCACCGATCAGGTAGCGGGCGTTCATGGTTGATCAGCGGCGGCGGGGGTCCAGTGGTCGAGAATGTCGCGGATCAGCACCTCCCGCACGATCACCTGCAGGCACACGGCCAGGGGGAGGGCGAGGATAAGGCCAAGGGGGCCGAAGAGCACGGTGAAGATCAGCTGGGCTGTGAGGGTGAGGCCGGGGAGGAGCTTGAGCTGGTGGTGCATCACCGAAGGGGTGATCACATAGCTCTCCAGGTTTTGGATGATGATGTACGTCACCAGCACAGCCGCGGCTTTCCAGGGAGCATCCAGCAGAGCCACCGCCATTGGGAAGAGGGTGCTGAGGGTGGGCCCCACATTGGGGATGATGTTCAACAGGCCCGCCAGAACGGCGTTGGCCGCTACGAGTTTCACACCCAGTAACAGGAGGCTCACGGCCGCGAGAGTGCCCACGCACAGGGAGCTGATCAGCACGCCGCCCATCCACGCACTGAGCGATTCTCCGCACTTGAGGAGCACTTCCCGGGCCCGACGCCGATAGAAGCCTGGAACCAGCAAGAGGGCCACCTCCCGATAGGCGGTGGGTTGGGCTGTGATCATCAGGGCCACGGCCACCACGAAGAGGGTTTGCAGCAGGGTGCTGCCGAGGTTGCCGGCCACGCCCAGGAGCTTCCAGGCGCCACCGGTGATGTTCTCGAAGATGCCGCCGCTGGCCCCGTTGCCTGTGGGAAGGGTGAGGCCCTGCTTAAGCCAGCCCAGCCCGCCATCCCGGCTGCCGTAGAGCATCTTCGAGGCAGACTCCAGGGCCTGGTTCACCAGGTTGAGGAGGGTTTGGCCGGCGGTGGGGAGTTTTTGGATCAGCTCGGCAAATTCCGCCATGAAGGGCGGAATGATGGCGGTGGCCACGATGGCCAGCAGCAGGGCCACCCCCAGCAGGCTGAGGGCGAGGGCCAGGGGCCGCTGGCAGCCGAGACGCCGTTGCACGGTGCCCACCAGGGTGCAGAGGGCCATGGCCACCACGATGGCGGCAAACAGCCACACCAGGGCCTCACGCAAGCTCCAAAGGAGGAGCAGGGCGGCGAGGAGGGCACTCAGGCTCAGCCAGTTCCCGAAGCTCAAGCCTCTTGGTCCCCTTCCACTGCGTCGTCTTCATTCTGGTCCCCTTGGCCGGAGAAGCCCAGCCCATGGCTTTCGGCATAGCGCTCGGCGAAGCGCATGAAGCGTTCGAAATCGCCGGGGGTTTTCCAGGTGTAGGTGGCTTCCAGAGCGCTGGCTTTGCCGTTCACGAAGCGGGCTTTCACTTCCCTCGACACCAATTGACCTTCCTCATCCACCAGATACATGCCCGTGATGTCGCCCATGGTTTCAGGGGCGAGGGCTTCGGGCTGCTCAAACACAAAGAGCGCCTGGCCGGTGCGGCCATCTCGGGAGCGGGTGAGGCGAATATCCGGCACGGTTGGCTCATCCACACCCTGAAAAAACTGGATGGAGGCGGGCATGGAGTCGTGGCGAAAACCCTCCGATCCTAGGCAGTGCCTAAGCAGGGCATTTCAGGCTTGAGATAGGGTGCCCTGGCCGACTGCTGCACCCAGCTGATCGCCTGCCATGCTTTCCGGTGCTCCGGTGTCCAGCACGCTCCGGGCTGATCAACTCCTGGAGCAATTCCTCCAGGGCTCCGATCGTCAGGCCCGAACCCTTGTCAAATCGTTGCGTCAGCGGGTGGCCGATCTGGCCCCCCTGATCGGCGAGAAGCTGCGCAGCGCTGATCGGAGGGAGGAGTCGTGGCGGGTGGGCTTTCTCCTGCAGCTGCTGCAGGAAACGTCTGAGCCCTTGGCGGTGGTGGAGGGGCTGGAGAGCTGGCCGGAGGGATGGCTGATCGCGCCGAGTGCGGCGGGGCTCAACTACGGGCCGCTACAGGGCCATTTGGTCCGGCAGGAGTTTGAGGCGGCCGACCGGCTCACCAGCACCCACCTGCGCCAGTTGGCTGGACCGGCGGCGGAGACGCGGGGTTATGTGTATTTCAGTGAGGTGGCGGCGATGCCGCCCCTGGATCTCGAGAGTTTGGATCGGCTCTGGATCACCTATTCCCTGGGGCGGTTTGGCTTTTCGGTGCAGGGGCAGATCCTGCGGCGGTGCCAGGGGCGCTGGGAGGAGCTTTGGCCGCGGCTGGGCTGGAAGCAGGAAGGGATCTGGACCCGCTATCCGGGCTCCTTCACCTGGTCGTTGGAGGCACCGGAGGGGCACATGCCATTGGTGAATCAACTGCGGGGGGTGCGGTTGATGGATGCCTTACTCCAGCACCCGGCGTTGTTGCAGCGAACGGAGGCGGCCCTAGGCACGCCCAAGGGTTAGGGTCGAAGTGTCTGCCGCCAACGGTTTCACGCCGCACGATGGCACTGCGCTGGGCTGATTTCATCACCCCCTCCACGTTGCAGCTGGCTCCCCTGCTGGATCTTTTGTTGGAGCCGTTGCGCTTGGCGCCCGATGCCCGCATGGATCTGCAACTGGGCTTGCAGGAGGCGCTGGTGAATGCGGTGCGCCATGGCAATGGCTGTGATCCGTGCAAATGCCTGCGGGTGCGGCGGATCCTCACGCCGAATTGGGTGATTTGGCAGGTGCAGGATGAGGGGCCTGGCATCCCAAGCGAAGCGCGCCAGCGGGAGCTGCCCACCAACCCGGAGGCGCTCACGGGCCGGGGGTTGTTCATCATCCACAGCTGTTTTGATGATGTGCGCTGGAGCGGCCGGGGCAACAGGCTCCAGGTGGCGGTGCGGCGGGCGAGGGTCAGCGG
The DNA here is from genome assembly GCA_040399505.1 of Cyanobium sp. Taxonomy (GTDB): domain Bacteria; phylum Cyanobacteriota; class Cyanobacteriia; order PCC-6307; family Cyanobiaceae; genus Cyanobium. The sequence goes on along the minus strand of JBBARZ010000017.1, from coordinate 7,079 downwards.
CCGTGGCTGGGGCAACCCGGATCGCTGATCTCGGCCCGAAGCCAACCAAGGGCATGCTCGACAAGGGCTGTGGCGTCCTGACGAGCTGGGGTGGGTCGGGAGGCCTTGGGATCATCGGCGGCCAGGAGTTGCACCAGGGCCGCGGCGAGCTGTTCCGCGGCCCGGCGGGAGCGTTGGCTTTTGAGGCGATGCCATTGCCGGTCGTCGATCGAGAGGCTGCGCTGCAGTTTCTGGGCCAGCGCCAGGGATTCCTGCGGCCAGGGGGCTTCAGGCGTGCCGGCAGCAGACATGAAGACGAGGAAAGAAAGGAGGTGCCATCCTGGCGTGGGATGTTTCCGATTGAGGGAGGCCTTGGCTGGATGTCTACCCGCCATCAAGGGCCCCGCCGTCTGGGCCGCCCCGAACCTGCCCCCCGCCTGCTCCACCACCTGCAGGCCCTGCTGGCCCTCGCGGGGCGGCCGGCGGCCCCTAGCCCATCGGGGGATCAACCCCCCGGCCGCTCGGAGAGGCGCCGACGCCAGCACTTGGCACTGAGCCAACGGCTCCTGGATTCCTTACCTGAAGCCCTGCGCTCGAAGGATCAAGGAGGTGATCGCTTCTGGACCGTGCTGCGCTGGGGTGGCTGTGGCATGGTGCTAGCTCAGTGGCTAGGGCGGTAGGAAGAGACGTGGGTTCCCTCTCTGACCTTGTTCAACCCCTTGCCACGCGTGCTGCGACTGCTTCGGGGGATCGCAGGATCGATGCTCTCGTAGGGGGATCGGCACTGAACCCACCGGCACCACTGGGTTATTTCTTCCCCTCCGCTGCCATCCTGGCGAAGGCGACGGAAGACGCCAGCCTCGATGGCCCTCTCTGGGCGATGAATAAGGGTCAACAGGCCATCTTTCGAGCCCAGATGGCGAAATGGATGGCCGTTTGCCCGATCAGGCCCCAGGAAGTGTTGGCCATCCATCAGGCAAACATGGCGGTGTATGGCATCACGAAGGGCAACTCCCATGTGACCACCATCAATGGATCGCCAGTCCAAATGGCCTTCCTCAAGGATGAGGGTCCGAACCAGTCCGGTGGGTTTGAGATGGGCACGATCCTCCATGAGATCGGCCACGCCTTGGGATTGAAGCATCCCTTCGAAGGGAGCCCGCAATTATTCGGCGCGGAGAATGGCTTCCGCTACACGGTGATGGCCTACGACTCTTGGTATGATAAGAATCATCAATTTGTGGAACCTTCCACACCGCAACTTTACGATGTACTAGCTCTGCAATATCTCTACGGCAGGAATACAGCCTACAAGTCCGGTAATGATGTCTACAGATGGAGCAATGGGGCGGTGGTTTTTCAGTGTCTCTGGGATGGCGGCGGCAACGACACGATCGACGCCACCAACCAGTCAAGTCCTGTAGTGATCAATCTTGAGCCTGGCAGTTTCAGCGCGATTGGGGCTGCGATAAGCACAGAAAAATTCGTGGAGGATCCGAAGGGACATTCCACGCAAACACAGACAACCACGGTGAATGGCGTCACCACCGTCATAAAGAGAACAGGCAACTTCATCAACACCTTCCATCGTGACAACCTCTCCATTGCCTATGGTTGCCAGATAGAGAATGCCTTGGGCAGCAATCTTGGGGACAAGCTTGTTGGAAACAATGCCGATAATGTGCTGATCGGAAATGCAGGCGAAGATCAGCTGTCAGGCATTGGCGGCAATGACACGATGGAGGGAGGCTTGGGTGTGGATCGATTGACAGGTGGTGCCGGCAGGGATCTGTTTGTCTATTCCAAGGCTGGCCATTCCGGCGTGGATTCCCGACGGGATCGGATCACAGATTTTGTCAGCGGGGTTGACCGGCTTGATCTACGCCGGATCGATGCCGACACCAGAAAGACTGGTCAGCAGCGTTTTCGCTTCGTGGCCGGTTCTCCACTCGCCGCTGCGGGCCAGCTGACCTACAACCGCTCCTCAGGCATCCTGGCCGGCGAACTCGATGGCAAGGGAAGAGCCGACTTCCAAATCGAGCTCACCTCCAGGCCTGCCCTGCTTGCCACCGACCTTCTGCTTTGAAATGCCCCCGTTTGGGGGCAGCGCCCAACCACCAGATCCAGGACACTGAAGCCATTCCGTAGGAGGTCCACCATGAAGGACTCCACCGTTTTGAATAGTGCGCACAGCTGCCTTGGACGCACGTGCCTGAAATGGGGCTCTAATGGTGAACTCTCGCCGCTAGATCTGGCCTTGGTGATGGGGCGCTTGGCCGAGGTGGATCAGGAGGTGTCGGTCCTTCCACAGCACAACCTGGAGTTCACGCCATGTCAATCGAGCAGGTGAAGGCCTTTCTGGGGCGCATGCAGGATGAACCCTCCCTGCGGGAGGAGGTTCTGGCCGCTGCCACCGCCGACGATGTGGCCCTGCTCGCCCGCACGCTTGGCTACGAGTTTTCCGGCGATGAACTGCTGCGCCTCTCCGGCCAAAAGGTGGGGAGAGTGACGGTGAGCAAGCAAGACATCCCAGGGGAGTACAACTGAGCCACTCAGGCTCTTCGCGTGAGCGCTTAGGGCTTTGCCTCCAGACGCTCCCCTGAGCGGATCGCCGAGGGCGGTGCGGGGGGACGTGTGGCTGGCTTCCAGATCCGCACCTGCAGTGGGCCCTGTTCCTTCGGCGCAAAGCGGGTGAGCCAGCCTGAGGTCCAGGTGATCTCCACTTCGCCGTTCTCCAGTCGCCAGATGCCACCGGCCTGGGCATCGGTGGCGTTGAAGGCCAGGCCGTTCGACATCAGGCTCACGGTGGTGACCGGGCGATCCGCCTGGGCGGTTTGGATCCGGTAGATTCCCACCGCAGAGGCCATGGAACCGCTCAACAGCACATCCTTGCCGTAATTGGTTGGTGGTCCTAGGCGGCTGGCCCCCGGCGCCCACGACCACTGTTGCGGGCCGGCAGGCCCGGTGAGAATCGCATCACTCCAACCGTCGGGGTAGTCGATTCGGACGCCGTTGGCCCAGGGGATCCAGCGCCCCTGCTCGTAGAGCTGGGTGGCGCGGAGTTGGCTGCTGCCTCCCAGGGGTACCCCATCCACGCCACTGGTGCTCACGGCCCGGCCATCGGCGCTGAGGCGCACATTGAACAGATTATTGGCGTTATCGGTGAGGGCCCAAACGCCTGTCAAGCGCTGGCGCTGCTGCTGCTGTTCAGCGTGGAGGGTGCTTTGGATCGACGGCTCTGACGCCTGCGTTGCCCCTGGAATGGTGGCCAGGAGCAGTGCGAGCAACGTCAACATGGCTGTCATGGCACAGGCTTGCGATCGCACTCAACGATATTGGCCACTGGCCGACGGGCCTGCACCGCTTTGAGTTGGGGGGGCGGGATCGTTGGAGATCGTTCCATGTGGCCGTGGCCGAGGCGCCAACCACCTGGAAGAAGTGGGTGGCCTTATGCGCCTGTGGCGAATCTGCACCAGGCCGGTCCAAGGGCCGACGCGTCACACCACCTTGGATGGATAGCAACGCGATTTCTAGGGAGCCGAAAGCCGCCTGGCACTAGAGAATGGAGGGAGTCAGGCCATTCGTTTGAGCCCAGCCTCTAACGCCATCCCCCCCTTAGGCCCCGAAAGGGGCTGGCAATTCTGGATCGATCGGGGCGGCACCTTCACCGATGTGGTGGCCTGTCCCCCCCGTGGCCCCCTGCAAGTGCGCAAGGCGCTCTCCGTGCAGCCCGATCGACCGGGCGATCCGGCCGTGGCGGCCATTCGGGAGATGCTGGGGGTGGCGGCTGATCAGGATCTGCCCCAGGGGATGGTGGAGGAGGTGCGACTGGGCACCACCGTGGCCACCAACGCCCTGCTGGAGCAGGCCAGCGCTCCGGTGCTCCTGCTGCTGAATCGGGGCCTGGGGGATCTGTTGGCCATCGGCGACCAGCACCGGCCCGATCTCTTCGCCCTGCGCATCGAGCGTCCCCTCCCCCTAGATGTGCGGGTGGTGGAGGTGGAGGGGCGCCTCGGCGCCGATGGGGTGGAGGTGAGCCCCCTGCTCCTGGATGGGGCCCTGGAAGAAAGGATCCGCCAAGCCCAAACCGATGGTCCGCGCCAGGTGGCGGTGGCCCTGCTCCACAGCTACCGGCAGCCCGCCCATGAGCTGGCCCTGGGCTCCTGGCTGGAGGCCCGGGGCCTGGGCCCGGCCCTGCTGTCTCACCAGCTGAGCCGCCAGCCCCGCCTTCTCCCGCGGGCTGCCACCACGGTGGTAGAGGCGGGGCTGCAGGGGGTGTTGCAGCGTTATCTCTCCCAGGTGGCGGCGGCCCTTGGCCCTGCCACCTGCCTGCGGGTGATGACCTCCAGCGGTGCCCTGCAGAGCCCCGCCCTGCTGCGCGCCAAGGACACGATCCTCTCCGGGCCTGCTGGCGGCATGGTGGGCGCTGTGGCGGCCGCCCGGGCGGCGGGGTTGGAGTCCGTTCCCCTGCTGGGCTTCGACATGGGGGGAACGTCGACGGATGTGTTCCATTTCGATCCCGCCCGGGGCGAGCTGGCCTGGGAGCGCAGTTCCAGCACCGAGGTAGCCGGCCTTCCCCTGTTGGCGGAGATGTTGCCCATTCACACCGTGGCGGCCGGGGGCGGATCGGTGCTGCAGGCGGTGGATGGGCGCCTGGTGGTGGGGCCCCGCTCGGCGGGAGCCGATCCGGGGCCGGCCTGCTACCGGCGCGGCGGACCCGCCACAATCACCGATGCCAATCTGCTGCTGGGACGCCTTCCGCTGGAGGCTCTGCCGGCGGTGTTTGGGCCCAACGGCGACGAGCCGGCGGATCGGGAGGCGGTGGAGCGGCGTTTCGCGGAGCTGGCCCAGGAGCTTGGATTGGGCCCGGAGCAGGTGGCTCTGGGGGCGCTGCAGGTAGCGGTGGAGCGCATGGCGGATGCAATTCGACGCATTTCAATCCAGCGGGGCCACGACATTCGCCAGGCCCTGCTCGTGTGCTACGGCGGAGCAGGGGGCCAGCACGCCTGCGCCTTGGCCCGCCGCCTGGGGGTGGGCCGGGTGCTGCTCCATCCCCTGGCGGGTGTGCTCTCGGCCTATGGCATCGGCCTGGCGCCCCAGCAGCTGCACCGGGAGCGGAGTCTCCGGGCCCCCTTGGCGCCTGGGCTGGGGGCGATTCTGGGGCGCTGTCTGGGGGAGTTGGAGCAGGAGGGGCGCCGGGCTCTGGAGGCTTCAGGGGATCTGGCTCCCGGCCAGACGCCCGCCCTCAGCCTGCGGCTAGATCTGCGCACCGCCGCCAGTGAGCAGGTGCTGGAGGTGGATGGAACGTCCCTGCTCGATGGGGATCTGGAGCTGCAGGAAGGGAGCTGGATGGGCCTGCTGGCCCAGCGCTTCCAGGAGAGCCATGAACGCCGTTTCGGTCATCGCCCACCCGATGGGGCCCTGGTGCTGGAGCGGGTGGTGCTCACCCTGCAAACCGAGGAGGCCCCAGCGGCGCGGGGGCTCGCGCCCCTGCCAGGCGGGGGAGGGAGCGAGGCCACGCCCGAAGGCCAGGTGCCCCTGTGCCTCCCCGATCCGGCCACACCCCCGGGGCACACCGCACGGCCCCTCTGGACTTCCGTTCCCCTGTGGCGGCGCAGTCGGCTCAGGCCGGGCCAACGGCTGGAGGGGCCGGCGGTGGTGCTGGAAGCCACAGGCACCTTGGTGGTGGAGACGGGCTGGCAGGCCCGGGTGTTGCCGGGCGGGGAGCTGCTCCTGGAGGCCATGGGGCAGGGCGCGATTGGGCCGGCGAGCGATCGCGCAGGCGCCGCCAGCGCTCCGGATGCGTTTGCCGCTGACCCGGTGCGCCTGGAGCTCTACAACCATCGCTTCACCGCCATCGCCGAGCAGATGGGGGTGCGGCTGCAGCAGAGCAGCCGTTCGGTGAACATCCGAGAGCGGCTGGATTTCTCCTGTGCTCTCTTTGATCGCTCCGGGCGCCTGGTGGCCAATGCACCCCACATCCCGGTGCATCTGGGCTCCATGGGTGAGAGTGTCAGCGCTCTGCTGGCGGCGATCGCCCGGGGGGAGCGGCCGCCGCTGGCACCAGGAGATGTGGTGGCCGCCAACGATCCCTTCCATGGGGGCACCCATCTGCCCGATGTCACCGTGATCAGCCCGGTGTTCGACGATCGGGGCGGGGATGGCTCCGAATTGGTGGCGTTTTTAGCCAATCGGGGTCATCATGCCGATGTGGGGGGCCTGACCCCCGGTTCCATGCCGGCCTTCAGCCAGCGGATCGAGGAGGAGGGCCTGCTGCTCAACAACGTGCCCCTCCTGGTGGCCGGCGCCTACGACGAGACGGCCTGGTTGGCCCGTTGCACGGCGGGGCCCTACCCGGTGCGCAATCCCCAGCGCTTCCTCGCCGATCTACGGGCCCAGGTGGCCGCCAACCAGCTGGGCCAGCAAGAGCTGGGGCGGCTGTTCCACCAGGAGGGGCACCAGGAGGTGCGGGCCTACATGGGCCACGGACAGCGCCAGGCGGCTGAGGCGGTGCGGGGGGTGATCGGCCGCTTACGCGATGGCCAGTACTCTGTGGAGCTCGATGGCGGGGCCCGGATCGTGGCGGCAATCCAGGTCGACCATCAGGCCCGGCGGGTGCGGGTGGATTTCACGGGCACCTCCCCCCAACAGCCCACCAACCTCAATGCCCCCTTGGCCATCACCAAGGCTGTGGTGATGTATGTGTTCCGCACCTTGGTGGCGGAGCCCCTGCCCCTCAACGCCGGTTGCTTTGATCCCATCGATCTGGTGGTGCCTCGGGGATCGTTGCTGTGGCCCGAGCCACCAGCGGCGGTGGTGGCAGGCAATGTGGAGACCTCCCAGGCGGTGGCCAATGCCCTCTATGGCGCCCTGGGCGTGATGGCCGCCAGCCAGGGCACGATGAACAACCTGAGCTTCGGCGATGGGGAGCGGCAGTACTACGAAACCCTCTGCGGCGGCGCAGGAGCGGGCTTGGATCGCGATGGCACGGGCTTTGCCGGCGCCAGTGCCGTGCAAACCCACATGACCAATTCCCGCCTCACCGATCCAGAGATCCTGGAGGAGCGCTACCCGGTGCGGCTGGAGCGCTTCGCCATCCG
>JBBARZ010000016.1:0-30006 GCA_040399505.1 Cyanobium sp. | reverse complement strand
CTAGCCGTGGAGGGAGCCGCCATGACCACCACCCAGCCATCTCCAACCCTGCCAGCCCAGCCCCGACTGAGCCTGCAGTGCGAATCGATTGGGGCCGACACCACCACCCTCCGCTCCCTGGACTGGGACCGAAGTCGGTTTGACATTGAATTCGGCCTGCGCAATGGCACCACCTACAACGCCTTTCTGGTGCGCGGGAAACAGACGGCCCTGATCGACACCAGCCACCTCAAGTTTGCAGGCACCTGGCTCCCCCTGCTTGAAAGCCAGATCGATCCGGTGGCGATCGATGTGCTGATCGTGTCGCACACCGAACCCGATCATTCGGGCCTGATTGGCCATCTGCTGGAGCGCAACCCCAACTTGCAAGTCGTGGCCTCCAAAGTGGCCATTCAGTTTTTGGAGAATCAGGTGCATCGCCCCTTCCGCAGCCGGGCGGTGAAAAGTGGGGACACCCTTGATCTGGGCACGAACCCGGACAGCGGCGTGCAGCACCGCTTTGAGTTTCTCAGTGCACCCAATCTGCACTGGCCCGACACCATCTTTTCCTACGACCACGGCACCGGCATCCTGTACACGTGTGACGCCTTTGGTCTTCATTACTGCTCCGACACCCTCTATGACTCCGACCCTGGGGCCATCGCACCAGATTTTCGCTTCTACTACGACTGCCTGATGGGTCCCAATGCCCGCAGCGTGCTGCAGGCCCTCAAGCGGATGGAAAGCCTCCCCCCCATCACCACTATCGCAGTGGGGCATGGTCCGCTGCTGAAGCAGCATTTGCCCCTATGGATCGGTGATTACAAGGAGTGGAGCAGCCAGCGCAGTGCCGATGGGGCCTATGCCGCCGTGGGTTACATCAGCCAGCACGGCTTCTGCGATCGCCTCAGCCAGGCCATTGCACGGGGCATCAGCAAGGCCGGCATCCAGGTGCAATTGGTGGATCTGCGCGCCACCGACCCCCAAGAGCTCAGCGCCCTGATCGGGGAAGCGGCCGCCGTGGTGTTACCCACCTGGCCCGCTGCGGCGGACGCCGACCTCCAGGCCTCCATCGGCACCCTCCTGGCGGCGCTTCAGCCCAAGCAATGGGTGGGGGTCTACGACGCTTACAGCGGCAACGATGAACCCATCGACACCCTGGCCGCTCGCCTGCGCGGGCTCGGCCAACAGGAGGCTTTCGCACCTTTGCGGATCCGGCACGTGCCCGAACCGGGCGATTATCAGCGCTGCGAAGAGGCGGGCACCGACCTGGGCCAGTTGCTCACGAAAGATCGCACCATTGCGGCGATGAAATCCCTCGATGGCGACCTCGACAAAGCCCTGGGCCGCCTTTCCGGCGGGCTCTATGTGGTGACGGCCCGCCAGGGGGAGGGGGAGGCGGCCCGCAGCGGCGCCATGGTGGCCAGCTGGGTGAGCCAGGCCAGCTTCGAGCCGCCAGGGCTCACCGTGGCCGTGGCCAAAGATCGGGCCATCGAGGCCCTCCTGCAGGTGGACGACCGCTTTGTGCTCAACATCCTGCGGGAGGACAACCATCAGCAACTGCTGCGCCATTTCCTAAAACGCTTCCCCCCCGGAGCCGATCGCTTTGCCGGCGTGGCCACCCTCGATGGGGTGGCGGCAGGGGGACCCGTGCTCGGCGATGCTCTGGCCTACCTGGGCTGCCGAGTGGCCCAGCGGTTGGAGGGCCCGGATCACTGGATCATCTATGCGGTGGTGGAGCAGGGCAACGTGGCTGACGCCTCCGCCACCACGGCGGTGCATCACCGCAAGGTAGGCAATCATTACTGATCCATGGCCCCTCTCTCCACTGGCCCCGCCGCCAACAGCACGGCACCCACGTCCATGGCTGATCGGTCGGTGATCGTGCTGCCGATCGATCCAGGCCTGATCTGCCTGCGGGGCCTTAGCCCGAGGCGGCTGCGCTTTGAAGTGGAATACGCCCTGGAGCGCGGCACTACGGCCAACAGCTTTCTGTTGGAGGGGGGCGCCGCGGCCGATGGCCACCCCGTGCCGCCCGTGCTTATCCATCCCCCCGGGATGACCTACGGCGATCCGTTCCTCACCGCCCTGGCGGAACGGGTGCCCGCCGATGCGGCCCTCAAGGTGGTGATTGGGGTGGTGAACCCCAACCGGGTGGAGCTCCTGCGGGCCATGGTGCACCGCTGGCCCAACCTGGCTTTGGTGGCCTCAAACCCTGGCGCCAAGTTGGTGCGGGAGCTCTGGGAGCAGCAACGCTCCGCCGCTCCTGGAGCTGCGGAGCCCGCCACCCCTCCCCCACTTCCCCCCATCGATGTGGTGCGGCAGGAGGTGTCACGCCCCCTGGCCGGTTCCTTTGTGCTGCGACTGATTCCGGCCCCCACTCCCCGCTGGCCCGGAGCCCTGATGGCCTTCGAGGAGAGCACGGGCCTGCTGATGAGCAGCAAGTTTTTCTCAGCTCATATCTGCGCAGAGGCCTTTGCGGAAAGCAATCGCAGCAGCACGGAGGAAGATCGCCGCTGGTTTTACGACTGCCTGATGGCGCCCATGGCCCGCCAAGTAGACAGCGTGCTCGATCGCCTTGACGACCTGCCGATCAAGGTGATCGCCCCCTTCCATGGACCGGCCATCACCACCAGCTGGCGGAGCCTGCTGTCCGACTACCGCCGCTGGGGGGAAGGGCAAAGCAACGCCCGCCTCTCAGTGGCCTTGCTCTATGCCAGTGCTTACGGCAATACGGCCGCCATCGCGGATGCCATTGCCCGAGGAGTATCGCGCACGGGGGTGCGGGTTGAGAGCATCAACTGTGAGTTCAGCGAGCCGGAACAGCTGTTGGCGGCCATCCGCAGTTGCAACGCCCTACTGATCGGCTCCCCCACCCTGGGTGGCCATGCCCCTACTCCCATCGTGTCAGCCCTGGGCACCGTGCTCGCCGAGGGCGACCGGACCAAATCCGTGGGAGTGTTCGGCAGCTTTGGCTGGAGTGGGGAAGCCATCGATCTGCTGGAGAGCAAGCTGCGGGATGGGGGCTTTCCCTTCGCCTTTGAGCCAATCCGGGTGCGTTTCAGCCCAGATCCAGCCACCCTGCAATCGCTGGAAGAAACGGGCACGGCCCTGGGGAGGCGCCTACAGACGGAACAGCGCAAACGCCAACTGCGCAGCCCTGGCGGGGGACTGCAGGAAAGCAGGAGCCAGCCAGCCATCCAGGCGCTGGGCAGGGTGGTGGGGTCGCTCTGTGTTCTCACCGCCCGCAAAGGGGAAGGAGAGGCAGCCCTCTCCGGGGCCATGGTGGCCAGCTGGGTGAGCCAGGCAAGCTTCACCCCCCCTGGCTTCACGGTGGCCGTGGCTAAGGATCGGGCGGTGGAGGGCCTGCTCCACATCGGCGACTTGTGCGCTCTGAATGTGTTGGCCGCCGGGCGAGAGAAGGCCGCGATGAAACATTTCCTCAGCCCTTTCGTGCCCGGCGCCAACCGCTTCGAGGGGCTAGGCATCAGCGAGAGCCCAGGTCGACAACCCATCCTCGATAAGGCGCTGGCCTGGATGGAGGCCACCGTGAAACAGCGGATGGATTGCGGCGACCACTGGCTGATCTATGCCGAAGCCCACCATGGCGGAGTTCTGGATGCCGAGGGCACAACAGCGATTCACCAGCGGCGCACTGGGGCGACCTACTAGCCGCTCACCACCTCGAGATTGATCTCTGCCACCACCTCAGGATGGAGCTTCACCTGCACCTTGTAGGAGCCCGTGCGGTGAATATCGGGCACCAGGATGTCGCGGCGGTCGAGGGTTTTGTTGGTGGACTTTTCAATCGCCTCGGCCACATCGCCATTGGTGACGGTGCCGAAGAGGACGTCATCGCCGCCGGTTTGCTTCTTGACCGTGAAGCGGCCAATGGTGTTGAGGGCCGTGCGCAAGGCTTCTGCTTCAGCCTTGAGGGCCGCCTGGCGCTCGGCCTCCTTGGCCCGGCGGTGCTCCACCTGCCGCAGCACGGCTGCGGTAACAGGAACCGCCTTGCCGGTGGGAACCAGGAAATTCCGGGCGTAGCCCGGTGCCACCTCCACCAGGTCGCCGTCCTTGCCCAGGCTCAATACGTCCTCACTGAGAACGACTTGCACGCGCTTGGCCATGACGGCGACCCTCAGACGGAATGAACAGGAACCACCCACCCTACGGCAGGGGGTTCAGCCTGTAGCAGCCGTGCGGGGGAGCCGCACATGGGTGGCCAGCCCCAGCCGGCGCATCAGCTTGATGTGGAGCCAGGTGAGGTCGATCTGCCCGGGTCCCCAGCCGTGGCGGGCGGAGTGAGGGTAGGCGTGGTGGTTGTTGTGCCAGCCCTCACCGAAGGTGAGCAGGGCCACCCAGAGGTTGTTGCGGGAACGGTCGCCGCTGTCGTGCGGGGTAGTACCCCAGCAGTGGGTGGCGGAATTCACCAGCCAAGTCACGTGGTACACCACCACCAGGCGCAGCGGGATGCCCCAGAGCACCAGGGCCCAGCCGCCGGCGCCGGTCACGGTGCCCAGCCAGAAGAGGAAGAGCCCAAGCACCACCTGCAAGCCGAGAAACCAGCTGTTCAACCAGCGGTAGTAGGGATCCCGGGCCAGATCGCCAGTGAGGCGGGGCACGGTTTCCAGAGCAGGGATCTCCTCAAACATCCAGAGCATGTGGCTCCACCAGAAGCCCTTGTTGCTGTCGTGATGGTCCGCATCAGTGTCGGAAAACTTGTGATGATGGCGATGCAGCCCCACCCAATCCAGGGGTCCGTGCTGGCAGCTGAGGGCGCCGCAGGTGGCAAAAAACCGCTCCAGCCACTGGGGCACTCGGAAGGCGCGATGGCAGAGCAAGCGGTGGTAACCAATGGTGACCCCCAGGCAGGCTGTTACCCAATAGAGCACCAGCAGGGTGGCCACAGCTTGCCAGCTCCAGAATTGGGGCATCAGGGCATAGGCCGCCAGGGCGTGGATCACCACCATGAAGCCCAGAGTTCCCCAGCGGCGCCCCTTGGTGGGAGGCATGGGGATCTCCCCACGACGGGGCTGGGTGAAGGCCTTGGAACGGGCTAACACCTGGGAGCCGCCGCTGATGGCGGCCACCCGACGGGTGTGCTGGGCGGCAATGGGGCGGGGAGGAAGCGATGTGGCGGTCATGCAGGACCGACTCCGGATCATTCGCTTAAGATGGTAGCAATACGGATCCGTATCACTTGGGTTTTCGAGACGAGCTCATATCTGGCCGTGTCGCCTTTGCGCACCTGATCCGGGTCTGGCATGCCAGAAATGGCTGGTCACATCGGGTGTTGCCCGCTCTAGCCGAAGTGCTCGACCTCGGCCGGGTGCATAATTCACAACTCTCCATGCTGCGAAACGGCAAGCTTGCCTCCCCCGGCCCGGAGGTGTTTCTCGCCCTTGGCAGGTGTAACCGCTGGCTCGCCGATCAAGCCCCCGATGGCCATCTGAATTCAGATCAGGCCCTGCTTCGCCTCCAGGGACACCCCGAGCTGGTGGAAGCCCTCACCACCTCCGCTCTCCCCATGGTGGATGGGGATGGCATCGTGCTTGGCCCGGGCGACCTGCTGGAGGTCTTCGTAGGCGCACGCGCAGTCCCCGCCTCCTTTGAACTGGCCATCGGGGAAGAAGAAGCCCCGGCCCTCTGTGAAGCCCTGGCCCAACTGCTTACCGCCGGTCGCCCCTGGCGCCAGTGCCGCGACCACCTACTAGCCGCCTATCCCGCCAGCAAGCGCTCCCGCCGGGAACGGTTCGCTGAGGTAATGGCAGGCCAGCGCGACTTCACGGCAGCCGAACTCATCGCCGAGCTGCCGGATCTTCGCCGCACCCTGGCCCAGCTGGGGGTGGCCGGAGAGGAAGAGCTGGGTCCAGAGCGGTTCCTCACCTTGCTGCGCCAGAAGGCCCAGAGCTTGGAGATTCAACCGGAAACCGCTTCGATGGGAAGCGTGAGCGATCTGGCCTCAGCCATTCGCCGCGAACTGGCGGGCTGAACCTGGGAGCACCATGGGAGAAGCGGCATCAAGGCCATTTGGTTCTCTCCTCCCCCGGAACGGCGCAAGCCGCTGACGCGGTGGCCGCGGCCTTGGAGGCCATCAGCCCCCTGGCCCGGCGCCACACCCTCGCGATTCGGCCCCGCCTAGAGCGGGTGCTGGCGGCCCTCGCCGCCGAACGGGTGGGCAGCCACCACTTCAGCTCGGTGAGCGGCTACGGCCATGGGGATCTGGGCCGCGACACCCTGGATCGGGTCTTCGCCCGGGTGATGCAGGCGGAAGCCGCGGCGGTGCGCTTGCAATTCGTGAGCGGCACCCATGCCATCGCCGCCGCCCTCTTCGGGGTGCTCCGTCCGGGTGATCGCCTGCTGGCCCTCACCGGTGCCCCCTACGACACCCTGGAGGAAGTGATCGGGGTGCGGGGGGAGGGGATGGGCTCCCTGCGGGAGTTCGGCATTGACTACGACGTGTTGCCCCTCACCGCAAACGGCAGCGTGGACACGGCGGGGCTAGCCGATGCACTGGCGCCCCCCACCCGCATGGTGCTGATCCAGCGCAGCTGCGGCTACAGCTGGCGCCCCTCCCTCTCCGTGGCCAGCATCGGCCGCCTCTGCGAACAGGTGAAGGCGCTCCAGCCCCATTGCGTTTGCTTCGTCGACAACTGCTACGGAGAATTCGTGCAGGCTGAGGAACCCGCCGGGGTGGGGGCCGACCTGGTGGCCGGATCCCTGATCAAGAATCCGGGAGGCACCCTGGCGCCCACCGGCGGCTATGTGGCCGGGAAACGGGAGTTGGTGGAGATGGCCTGCTGCCGTCTGACGGCCCCCGGAATCGGCAGCGAGGGCGGCACGGGCTTCGATCTCTATCGCCTGCTGTTTCAAGGACTGTTTCTGGCCCCCCAGATGGTGGGTGAAGCCCTGATTGGGGCCGAACTGGTGGCCCAGGTGTTCCACAGCCTGGGCTATCCGGTGCAACCCCTGCCTGGGGCCGAGCGCAGCGATGTGATTCAGTCCGTTCAGCTGGGGCAGGCCACGGCCCTGCAGAGCGTGTGCCGCGCCTTCCAGGGCGCTTCCCCGGTGGGCAGCTACCTGGATCCTGTACCGGCTCCCATGCCCGGCTATGCCAGTGAACTGGTGATGGCAGGCGGCACCTTCATTGATGGCAGCACCAGTGAATTCTCCGCAGACGGGCCCCTGCGGGAGCCCTGGGTGCTCTATGTGCAGGGGGGCACCCACCATGCCCATGCCGCCATTGCCCTGGAGCGGGCCCTGGTGGCCCTCAGTTCCACGTCTGCCTGACAAACTGGGGGCGCTTCAACTCTTGACCCATGGCGCTCAGCTTTCCCGACAACTGCCGCTATTCCGACAGCCATGAATACGTGCGCAGCGAGGGCGATCTGGCCCGCCTGGGGATCAGCGCCTTCGCTGTGGATCAGCTGGGCGACATCGTTTTTGTGGAACTGCCAGACGTGGGAGCCACCCTCTCCCGTGGCGCGAGCTTCGGGAGCGTGGAATCGGTGAAGGCCGTGGAAGACCTCATCTCCCCCATCAGCGGGGTGGTGGAAGCGCGGAATGAAGCCGTCCTGAGCAGCCCGGAAGAACTGCAAAACGATCCCTACGGAGAGGGCTGGCTGCTGTTGGTGCGCCCGGGAGACGCCACCGAGGTGAGCGCTTTGATGGGAGCGGAGGACTATCGCCGCAAGGTGGAGGGCGCCTGAGGGTCCGGCATCGATGGGGGACACACTACCGAGAAAGTGATTAGAGTCTCGGCCACTTTTTTGGATGCCTGTGGCCGCCCCATTCCTGCTTCGGCATCTGGGTCCTGGAGAGCAAGACAGGCAATCCATGCTTTCCGAGCTCGGCCTTCACTCGCTGGAGGCGCTTGCCCAGGAGGTGGTGCCAGCGGGGATTCTGCTCACCCCTGCCGCAGCCGCGGATGGTCTGCCCGAGGGAGCAAGCGAAGCCCAGGCCCTGGCTGAGCTTGCCGACATCGCCTCCCGCAACAGCAGCCATCGCAGCCTCATCGGCCTGGGTTATTACGGCACCGCCACCCCAGCCCTGATCCAGCGCCATGTGCTCGAGAACCCCTGCTGGTACACCGCCTACACCCCCTATCAGGCAGAGATCGCCCAGGGGCGCCTGGAAGCCCTCCTCAATTTCCAGACCCTTGTGAGCGAACTCACCGGTCTCCCGATCGCCAATGCCTCACTGCTGGATGAGGGCACAGCGGCCGCCGAGGCGATGGCCATGGCGCTCAACGTCAGTCGCCGGCCGGAGGCTCGCCGTTTCTTGGTGGATCAGCAGGTCTTTCCCCAGACCCTGGCCGTGCTGCAGACCCGGGCCGAACCCCTTGGCATTGTTCTGGAAAGCGTGGATCTCGAAACCCAGGGCCGCCAGCCAGAGCCTGCCCTGGCGGACGACGTCTTCGGGCTCCTGATCCAGCTGCCCGGGGGGGCCGGTCGTCTTTGGGATCCCTCCAGCGTCCTGGCCGCAGCTCGCGCAGCCGGTGTGATCAGCGTGGTGGCTGTGGATCCGCTGGCCCAGGCCCTGCTGGCCCCTGTGGGGGCCCTGGGGGCCGATATCGCCGTGGGCAGCCTGCAACGCTACGGCGTGCCCATGGGCTTTGGCGGGCCCCATGCAGCCTTCTTCGCCACCGTGGATGCCTACAAGCGCCACATCCCCGGACGGCTTGTGGGCCAATCCCGCGACGCCGAGGGCAACCCGGCCCTGCGCCTGGCCCTGCAAACCCGGGAACAGCACATCCGCCGCGACAAAGCCACCAGCAACATCTGCACGGCCCAAGTGCTGCTTGCGGTGATGGCCAGCTTCTATGCCGTGCACCATGGGCCCGACGGGCTGGAGGCTATGGCCCGTCGCATCCTTGCCTTCCGTCTTGCCCTCGGGGCATCGCTGGAGAAACTGGCCCTCCCCGTGGAGCCCGGCGCAGGCTTCGACACCCTGGTGGTCCAAACGCCCCAGGCCCAGATCCTGGTGGATCGGGCCGAAGCCGCTGGCTTCAACCTGCGTTGGGGAGTGGATGGCCGCGGCTGCGAGGGGGGATTCGCCCTCAGCCTGGATGAGCTCACCACCACCCAGGAGCTGGAGCGGCTGATCCGTGCCCTGGCTCCAGACCCCCACCAGGCCGCAGCCGCCATCGCCACCCTGCACCGCAGACTCGAGGAGCTCGCCGAGCCGGCCGCTGAGCTGGATGTCCTTCTGCCCGGCCTGCCTCTGCGCCAGGGCCCTTGGCTCTCCCAGGCAGTCTTCCATGCCTACCGCAGCGAAACCGAACTGCTGCGCTACATCCAGCGGCTGGTGAGCAAAGACTTCTCCCTGGTGCACGGCATGATCCCCCTGGGCAGCTGCACCATGAAACTAAATGCGGCGGCCGAGCTCCAGCCGGTGAGC
This sequence comes from Cyanobium sp., assembly GCA_040399505.1. Lineage (GTDB taxonomy): Bacteria > Cyanobacteriota > Cyanobacteriia > PCC-6307 > Cyanobiaceae > Cyanobium. The sequence goes on along the minus strand of JBBARZ010000016.1, from coordinate 20,628 downwards.
TGGCCTGGCTTCAGCCAACTCCATCCCTTTGCACCAGCCCACCAGAGCCAGGGCTATCAGCAACTAGTCAGCGACCTGCAAAACTGGTTAGGGGCGATTACGGGCTTTGCGGGCGTGTCGCTCCAGCCCAATGCGGGATCCCAGGGGGAATACGCCGGCTTGATGGTGATTCGGGCCTGGCACCGCAGCCGCGGCGAGGGCCATCGCAACATCTGCCTGATCCCCACCAGCGCCCATGGCACCAACCCAGCCAGCGCCGTGATGGCGGGCATGGAGGTGGTGGCCGTGGCCTGTGATGAAGCAGGCAACATCGATCTGGCCGATCTGGAGAGCAAGGCCGCCGCCCATGCCCCCCAGTTGGCCGCCCTCATGGTCACCTACCCCTCCACCCATGGGGTGTTTGAAACGGAGATCCAGCGCATCTGCGCCCTGGTGCATGCCCAGGGAGGCCAGGTGTATCTGGATGGCGCCAACCTCAATGCCCAGGTGGGTCTTTGCAAGCCAGGCCTCTATGGGGCCGATGTGTGCCACCTCAACCTGCACAAAACCTTCTGCATCCCCCATGGGGGCGGGGGGCCGGGGGTGGGTCCGATCGGCGTCGCTGCCCATCTGGTGCCCTTCCTACCCGGCCATCCCCTCACCGCGGTTGGGGGTGGTGGCCGAGGCGCCGATGGTGAAGCTATCGGTCCGGTTTCTGCGGCTCCCTGGGGAAGCGCGGGAATCCTGCCGATCAGCTGGATGTACATCCGGATGATGGGAGGGGATGGCCTAAGGCAAGCCTCCCTGGTGGCCCTGTTGTCGGCCAACGTGATCGCAGAACGGCTTGACGCCCACTTCCCCGTCCTCTACCGCGGCGCCAACGGACGGGTGGCCCATGAATGCATTCTCGATCTGCGCCCCCTGAAGCGCTCAGCCGGATTGGAGGTGGATGATCTGGCGAAGCGGCTGATGGACTACGGATTCCACGCCCCAACTGTCAGCTGGCCCGTGGCCGGCACCGTGATGGTGGAGCCCACCGAAAGTGAAGGGTTGGCGGAAATCGACCGGTTCTGCCAAGCAATGGTGGCCATTCGCAGAGAGGCGGCGGCCATCGAGGCCGGGGAAGCTGATCCCCTCAACAACCCCCTCAAGCACGCTCCGCACACCCTGCTCACGGTCACCGCAGACCAGTGGGATCGGCCCTACAGCCGGGAACAGGCGGCTTTCCCTGCGGGCCTTCAGCAGGCCAGCAGCAAGATCTGGCCTGCCGTGGCCCGGATCGACAACGCCTTCGGGGATCGCAATCTGGTGTGCACCTGCCCCAGCGTGGCCGAACTGGCAGTTCAAAAAGTGGCTGCCTAGTCGGGCCACCGACTACCCAGTTCTTGCCCGGTAGGGCATCATTTCGCAGAAGATCTCGAACTCACCGGTTTTCGGTGGTTTTCGTAACTCAACCTTTCTCACTAGGTCCCCTATGGACGGCAACGGCGAAACCCCTTCCGGAATGAGCCAGAGAGTCGAGGGCACCAACGTGGTTCGTGTGGCTTTTGGGGTTCGTCGGGCACGACGCGTGCGTCCTGACCGTCCATCCCATTGGGCCACCCTTGTTCTGCCACTTCAAGCCGGTGGTGGCGGGATTCCTCCCACACCACCTCAAGCGGCTTGACTTGAATTGACAAGCAAATGCAAATTAAGGCGCTGCCAGATTTCTGAAGCGCGTGAACTGGGGCTCGAAGAGCAATTTGCATGTTCCCACGGGCCCGTTTCGATGCTTCGTAATGATCACCTCTGTGATGCCACGATCGGGCGTTTCTGGGTTGTAGTACTCGTCCCGGTAGATCATCATCACTAGGTCGGCATCTTGCTCAATCGAGCCTGATTCCCGCAGATCGCTAAGCATCGGCCGCTTGTTGGTGCGTGATTCCACACCCCGACTGAGCTGGGAGAGAGCCATCACGGGCACATTCAGCTCCCGGGCCATGCCCTTGAGGCTCCGGGTGATGCGGGAAAGCTCTTGCACCCGGTTATCAGAGCCGCTGCCCTCCATGAGCTGGAGGTAGTCGATCACCACCAATCCCAGCTCCTTTCCGGTTTCGGCCATCAAGCGACGGCAGAGGGAGCGCATCTCCAGCACGCCCGCGTTGGGCTTGTCGTCGATGTAAAGCGGAAGGCGGCTGAGGTTGCTGATGCCCTGGCCCAGCAGGGGCCATTCCTCCTGGTGCAGGCGGCCCGTGCGCAGGCGGCCGCTCTCGATGCCCACCTCCATGGAGAGCAAGCGGTAGGTGAGCTGCTCCTTGCTCATCTCCAGGCTGAAGACGCAGACCGGCAGGTTGTGGAGCTGGGCCACGTTGCGGGCGATGTTGAGCACGATGGAGGTTTTGCCCATAGCCGGCCGGCCCGCCACAATCAAGAGGTCGCTGCGCTGCAGGCCCTGGGTCAGGGCGTCCAGGTCGTAAAAATTCACCGGTAGACCCGCCAGGGCTGTTCCCAGGGAGCGGGTTTCGATCTCCTCAAACGTGCGGGTGAGGATCTCGGCGGTGGGGGTGAGGCCCTGGCTGGGTTTTTCCTGGCTGATGGCAAAAATCTTTTGTTCCGCTTCATCGAGCACCTGCTCCATGGGCTTGCTCTGATCGAAGCCCAGTTGGATCACCTCATTGCCCGAGCGGATCAGGCGGCGGCGCAGGTACTTGTCCATCACCAGGCGGGCCACCTGATCAATCGAGGCGGTGGAGAGGGTGCGATCCACCAGCTCCATCAGCCGGGCCGAGCCCCCCACCTTCTCCAGCTGGCCCGTATCCGCCAGCCAGGCCGCCATGGCGGTGAGATCGGTGGGCTTGCCCTGGCTGTGGAGCATCAGGGCCGTTCGGTAGATCTCCCGGTGCGCCCCCAGGTAGAACGCTTCGGGTTGGAGCACATCCGCCACCCGACCAATGGCATCCGGATCAAGGAGGATGCCGCCCAACACCGCTTCCTCCGCCTCCAGGTTCTGGGGCGGAACGGATTCGGGCAGGGCTTCAAAGTCGCCGGCCCTGGCACCCCCTGGCTCCCGTGGGGCCATCGTCCGCCGAGGGCCCCCTTCTCCGGGCGCGGGGGCAGGAGTTAAGGGCACACTCACCATCGAATCTCTCCAGGGGGCCGGGGCTATTGGGGGATTCATCATCCCTTGGGAAAGAGCGATCGTCAGGGGGCTGACGCCAGCCTGTCCTGGGTCCCTAATAGGGGCCCCAGCCCGAAAACCACGGGATACTGGAAGGATGTGGTGATGGGCGGGGGAGATCAGATGCAGCACCTACAACAGCATTCTCTTGGCTTCCGAGGCCTCACCCTCTTTGCGATCATCTTGGCCCGCTATTTCCTGATGGCGGGTCTCGCCCACTTGTGGCTCTATCGGCACCGGTCCAGGCCGGCGGGTGAGGCTGTGTCAAAGCCAACGGCACAAGGACCAACAGCCCGCTCCATCCGGGACGACATTCGCCTCTCTGTCCATTCCGCCGTGGTCTTCGCCCTGGCTGCAGCCTCCGGTCTCCACCTCCACAGCCTGGGGCTGACCCGCGTCTACACCCGGCCGGAGGAGTACGGCTGGTGGTACCTGGGGGTGAGTTATGTGCTGGTGCTGATCTTGCAGGACGGATTCTTCTACGCGTGCCATCGGCTCAGCCACCACCCCGCGGTTTTTTCCTGGATGCACAGAGGGCACCATCGCTCCATCCAACCCACCCCCTGGACCTCCTTCGCCTTCGATTCGCCCGAAGCCCTTCTGCAGGCGCTATTCCTGTTGGTAGTGGTGATGGTGGTGCCGGTGCACCCGATCACCCTGCTGGCGGTGTTCACAACGATGACGGTCTGGGCGATCGTGAATCACCTTGGGCTGGAGCATCTCCCGTTGTATTTCCCCCATCACTGGCTCGGCCACTGGGTGATTGGTCCAGCCCACCATTCCATTCACCACCGCCGCAGTGATCGCCATTTCGGGCTTTACTTCACGTTTTGGGACCGGCTGCTGGCAACCGAAGACCCTCACTATTCGAGCAAACTGAGACCAAGCAGCGACTGACTCTTCCGCCATGCCCTTGCGCCCCACTGAAACCTTCGAGCTGATCGTGGTGGGCGGCGGCCATGCGGGCTGCGAAGCGGCCCTGGCCGCCGCCCGGCTGGGCATCCAAACGGCCCTCTTCACCCTCAATCTCGATCGCATCGCCTGGCAACCCTGCAATCCAGCCGTGGGTGGTCCGGCCAAGAGCCAGTTGGTGCATGAAGTGGATGCCCTCGGTGGCGTGATCGGCCGTCTCGCCGATGCCACCACCCTGCAAAAACGGGTGCTAAACGCAAGCCGCGGCCCCGCCGTGTGGGCCCTCCGTGCCCAAACAGATAAACGGCTCTATGGGCGGCAAATGGTGCAGCTGCTGCAGCACACCCCCAACCTGGCTCTGCGCGAAGCCATGGTGACCGGCCTGGAGGTGGAAGGGGAACCCGGGAATGGGGGGCGAATCACCGGTGTGCGCACCTACTTCGGCAGCGTGTATGGGGCCCAGGCTGTAATCCTCACCACGGGCACTTTCCTGGGGGGCCGGATCTGGGTAGGCCACCAGTCGATGGCGGCGGGGCGGGCCGGGGAGCAAGCCGCTGAGGGGCTCACCGAAGCCCTTCAGGCCCTGGGCTTTGCTATCAACCGCCTCAAGACCGGCACTCCTGCCCGGGTGGATCGCCGCAGCGTGGCCCTCGACCGGCTGGAGGAGCAGCCCAGCGATGCCCACGACCGCTTCTTCTCCTTCGATCCGGCCTCCTGGGTAAGCGGGGAGCCCATGAGCTGCCATCTCACCCGCACCACCGCGGCCACCCACCAGCTCATCCGCGACAACCTGCACCTCACAGCGATTTATGGGGGCGTGATCGACAGCAAGGGCCCCCGCTACTGCCCCTCGATCGAAGACAAGATCGTGCGCTTTGCCGACAAGGACAGCCACCAGATCTTTCTGGAGCCTGAGGGCCGCGACACCCCGGAGCTCTACGTGCAGGGCTTCTCCACGGGGCTGCCGGAGGCCCTGCAGTTGGAGCTGCTGCGCACCCTGCCGGGGCTAGAGCAGTGCGTGATGCTGCGGCCCGCCTACGCCGTCGACTACGACGTGCTGCCCGCCACCCAGCTGCTCCCCACGCTGGAAACCAAGCGGGTGGCGGGACTGTTCAGCGCCGGCCAGCTCAACGGCACCACGGGCTATGAGGAGGCCGCGGCCCAAGGGCTGGTGTCGGGGGTCAACGCGGCCCGGCGCCTGCGGGGGCAGGAGCCGGTGGTGTTCCCCCGGGAGGGGAGCTACATCGGCACCCTGATCGACGACCTGGTGAGCAAGGACCTCAAGGAGCCCTACCGGGTGCTCACCAGTCGGAGCGAATACCGGCTGGTGCTCCGGGGCGACAATGCGGACCGGCGCCTCACGCCCCTAGGACGGGAGCTGGGCCTGATCGATGACCGGCGTTGGCTGATCTACAGCGCCAAGCAGGAGGCGATCGCAGAGGAGAAGCGGCGGTTGGACACGGTGCGCCTCAAAGCCAGCGATCCTCTGGCGAAGGTGGTGGCGGAGCAGACCGGAGCGGCCATCAGAGGCTCGACCACCTTGGCGGAGTTGCTGCGGCGCCCTGGATTCCACAGCCAGGATCTCCTGCGGCTTGGGCTGGCCGATCCCGCCCTTCCCCGGGAGGTGCATGAGGGAGCGGAGATCGACCTGAAATACAGCGGCTACCTGGCCCGCCAGCAGCAGCAGATCACCCAGGTGCAACGGCAGGCCAACCGTGCCCTACCACAGGAGATCAACTACGGCGCGATCACCACCCTCTCCGCTGAGGCTCGGGAGAAGCTCACCCTGATCCGGCCACCCACTCTGGGCCAGGCCAGCCGGGTGCCCGGGGTGAGCCCGGCCGATATCACGGCCCTTCTGCTCTGGCTGGAACTGCAGCGGCGCCGCCCTAACCTGCCGACCCCCCGGGAGCCGGAAAACCCAGGTAGGGTTTCTGCTCTTCCAGGCTGAGTCTCCCTTGCGCCCATCGCGCCCAACGAGAGGTCTGCCCACTTCCCGCGCCTACTGGGAGCTGAAGGCCGACCAGATGATGAACCGGGTTTTCGCCCGGGAGGCGCCCATCGACCTTGACCCTTTTGCTGGGACGTCCACCGGACTCAGGCTGCAGCCCAGCGTGAACCGGCCTCCCTCAGCTCAGGAGCAAAAGGCCAAAGAGCCCTCAATGCTTACCGTGACCCTCCTCGCGGCATTTGGTGGAGTAGGTCTGGTGGGCGCTCTCAGCGCGGTGCTACTGGTGCAGCAATGGGCCGGTCTGCAGAAATCCCTCAGCCAGGAGCGGAGCCTGCTGCTGGTGGAGCGCCTGCGGGCCCTAGGCCCGGCTACCCATCCGAGCCCCACGCCCGAGGGGCCCACCTCACCGGCGGCTCCTGTGCTTGCCCCCCCCCTAGCCGTGGGCGCTGATCTGCCGCCACCGCCTCCGGAAGAAGCCTGGATGGAGCATATTCCCCAACTTTCCGTGTCCAGAGGGCCGGCCATGCCCCCACCCCCGGCCAAGGCCCCCAAACCGATGGAACCCTTCAGCGCTCCCCTCCCCCAGCTGGTGGGGCTGGTGGGAGCACCGGGCCAGGCCGGTTCTGCCATTTTTCAAATGGGCGACACCTCCACCAACGTCAACGTGGGGGAGTCCATCGGCAGCAGCGGCTGGAAGCTCAGGGCGGCGGATGGGGAAAGCGCCCTGATTGAGCGGGGCACGGAGGTGCGCCGCATTGCCATCGTGGCGGGAGGTTGAACCCATGCCCTTCCCCATCTCGCGCGCCAACGCCGCGACGACCGCTCTGCAGAGCCTTCTCCCCTCCCCCCAGCCCCTTTGGCAAGCCCCCCTGGCGGAGGTGATCGATGGGCGGGCGGGGGCCAATCTCACCGGGGCCTGGAAGCTGATGCTTCTTGGGGATGGCAGCCCCACGCGCCACCTGCAACTGCTCACGGGAAGCCCCCTCACCATTGCCCTGATCGCGATGGAGCCCGAAGGGCATGGCCCCCCAGGGCCGGGGCTGCCAACGGAAGTGGCCGAGCTGGATCCGCCCCTGTTGCGGCGGCAGGTGTGGCTGAACTGCGGCGGGGAGAGCCTGGGCTGGGCCGAGAGCTGGTGGAACCAGGAGCAAGCAGAGGCCTGCTTGCAAAACCGGCGCCAGCCGATCTGGAGCAGCCTGACGGAAGGCCGTACCGAACTCTTCCGTGAGGTGGATGGGTTGGCACTGGTGGAGGCCGACTGGCTGGAGGAGCGCTTTGGCCGTCCGGGGCCCTACTGGAGCCGCCATTATCGATTTTTCCGCCAGGGACGGGAGCTCACCGTGATCCGGGAGGTGTTTTCGCCCGCCCTGGAACGCTGGCTCGGCCCGGCCACCCTGGAGCAAATCTGAAGATCTTCGGAGATCGGTCGCATGTCCACACAAAGGTGGCTTGACGAATTGACGTTTTTCGTGCTCTGGCAAACATGGGAGAACTTCTCGGTCCCTGCGACCTCTCGTCATGTCCCCCACACGCTCAGCTCCTGAATGGCTGACCCTTACGGAGATCGGCCGTGTCTACGGCATCTCCGCTGTGCACACCGGCAAGCTTCTGGAAACAGCCGGCCTGCGCCAGCGGGATGGACGCCCCAGCCCGGAGGCTCTGCGCAATGGCCTGGCCCTCCGCCGCCACAGCAGCCCCTCCGGACCCACCCTGTGGAACCGACAAATGTGTGCCCCCCATCTTGAACAGCAAGGCCTGCAGCCCCGCGGCCAGCGCCAGCTCGTGGATCTCTGGGCCGAGCTGCTCAGTGCTCTCCAACAGGGATCGGCCGCTGTCGCGATCTCACCAGAAGACATGGCGGAGGAGATCCCTGCGGATCTGGTGGCCCCCGTGAACCTCAAACTACAGGAGCAGGGTTGCGCCTTTCAGGTGCACAAGAGCCTCAAGCGGAAGCCCCATGGACCTGCTGGCCTGCCTTCTCCAGCATCTGACGCAACCGGTTCTCATCGGCGTGGCTGAGGTTGGTGCGCAGGAGGCGGGCCTGGGGAGCATGGGCTTGGAGTCGCTCGATCACCCGATCGGGGGCTGATTCCCTGAGCAGCACACAGAGAGCCGCATCTCCAGTAGCCAGGCTCTCCCCTACCTCCCGCAGGAAGCCATCATTGATCCCGAGATCGGCAAGGGCTCCGGAAGCGGCCCCCACCCCAGCCCCCACTGCCGCTCCCAGCAGGGGGTTCATGAAAAGGAGCCCCACCAGCACACCCCAGAACCCCCCGCTGGCCGCGCCGGCGACGGGGAGATTGAGGGCCTGATGCAGATGGACGTGCCCCTGGGGATCGCGCTCCACCACCACCGCGTCCTCAAGGGAGAGGAGCTGCTCCTTCTGCATGTCCACCAGGGTGCGGCGAACCTCTTCGGCTTCGCCAACGGTTGGAAACCCAACCACGACAAGACTGCTCATGGCAAGAGAAAGAGCAACTGCGGGAGAGGAACAAGCCTGCTCCACTAAAATTTAGTCCTAACAAGGGCTGGCGTCCGCCCTAGCGGCGGCGGGTGGAACGGGGTAGCGGTCGTCCAGGAGAGTCCACGGGTGCAGGGTCGGCCAGGGGATTGACGAGCCTGGTGGGGGTTGGGTCTTCCCGCCGCCAGCGGGGCACACTGAAGCTTTCCTCCTCCGGCCAGTCCTGGCTTGGGGTGGTCACCTCGGCTGGTTGGGTCCTGGGGGCTTCGACGGGGGGACGGCCCCGACGGGAGATAGCGTCAAGGGGAGGCCTGGTGGACCGTTGCGGAGCCGGGGTTCCGTCCCAGCGATCGGAGGTGGGGCGCTCGGGCTCCTGCCAGGGTTCCCGCCAGTCTTCCGGATCATCGAGGAGCCAATCCAGCCGACCTTCCACCCAGCGGCCCAGACCATCCAGGCCAGGACGGCCGCCGGGACCCATACGCTCGCCCCCACGGATCGAGGGACGTGTCCCGGGACGGGTACCCGAGACCCCATCCACCAGCTCTCTCCCCCGGCTCACCCAGGTTTCCAATCGATCTTCCAGACCTTTGCGGCTGGGGCGCGTGTCATCCACCCAATCCATGCGATGAGTTTAGCGGGGACGTTGGCGCAACCAACGCTCCCGGGCCAGGCCCAGCAGGGCGATGGAGCAACCGCCCCACTCCAGGGCCCATAGAAAGGTGGCCATCCTGCCCTCGCGACAGGCGGACCCTAGGGGGTCGCCCTCCCCTCCGCCGATCCAGCCTCGACAAACTCCAGCAGACAAGAGGGATCCCAACGCCCCCCACAGAATCGTTCGCAGCAGTGGCGGCAGGCCAGCCCCTGGCGACGGCGTCGATATGGAAAGCTCAGGCTGCAGCGGGGGCAAGTGGCCAACCAACGGGCTGGCTGCACCGGCACGGGATAGCGATGGCGCACACTCACCTCAAAGCCAGGCTGGCGGGCATTGATCAGGGCCATCCGGGCCCGAAAATGGGGTCCGTGGGCCTCCCGCACCTCCAGCACCCGGTCGACCCAGGCGTGGATCATCTCGTGGCAGAGGGTGCTGAGGGTGGCCGTGCGGGGAAGGGGCTCCAGCAGGGGGCGGGACAGGAGGATCTCGCAGCGGGGTTGCGGATCAAGGCCATGCCAGCGCCGATAGAGGCCAGCGGTGCGGGTGAGGCGGCCATCGCTCCAGCGAAGGCTCACCAGGGGCCGGCCATCCAGGGCCAGGGTTCCCTCGAAATGCTCACGGTTGAGCTGGTGGAATAGGGGGAGGAGCGGTTCGAGGGGCAACGGCCAGCAACAGGGCACGACCCCGGCAAGATGGCGGGTCCAGTCTGCCGGGATTTCGCCGGGGCGCGCCATCTTCGGGCAGACTCAGGCGCTGTTCATCTTGCGCGCATCCATGGACTGGGAACTGGCCCGCGGCATCGGCAGCAAGGCTCTGCTCGCCGGCGCCGGGGCCCTGCTGCTCTACTGGACGATTTCCGCGGTGAAGCTGGTGCTCAGCGCCCGGGGCATCAATCCATTGATCAAGCAGTTCTTCACCCAGGTGGCCTCCGGCCAGGTGGATGGGGCCTATCTGCTCACCACCAAGAACTACCGCTCCCATGTGAATCGGCAGCAATTCATCCGCTTCCTGGCGGGCCTGCAGCTGAACAAATACCGAAACCTCCGCTCCGGCAGGCCCCGCTTGCAGGACGACCAGGTGATCCTGACGGTGAAGCTCAAATCCGACGACAAAGAGGAGTTGCCCCTGGATTTCACCTTCGTGAAGGTGGATGAGGCCTGGCGGGTCGACCGAATCCAGAAAGCCTCCGCCAGCTGACGCTTCTGTGGAGCCCACCCCAGGCCAGCGGCAGCGTGCCGAAGAACTCCGGCAACTGCTCAACCGGGCGGCCCACGCCTACTACGTTCTGGATGCCCCCTTCATAGAGGATCCGGTCTACGACCGGCTCTACCGAGAGCTGGTGGAGCTGGAGTTGGCTCACCCGGAACTGCAAACCGTGGACAGCCCCAGCCGGCGGGTGGGGGGGGCGCCGGCGGCGAGCTTCCCCACCGTGGAGCACCGCATCCCCCTGCAAAGCCTTGACAACGCGTTTTCCATTGAAGAGCTGGAGAAGTGGTATGTGAGGCTTCTGAGGGAGCTGGATCGGCTGCCCCCGTCCGGGGCGCCCCTGCCGGATTTGGCGATGGTGGGGGAACTCAAGATCGATGGCAATGCCCTGGCCCTGAGCTACGAGAACGGGCTGCTGGTGCGCGCTGCCACCCGGGGCGACGGGGAACGGGGGGAGGAGATCACGGCCAATGTGCGCACCATCCAGAGCGTGCCCCTGCGGCTGGATCTGGAAGCGTCGCCGGCCTGGCTGGAGGTGCGCGGGGAAGCCCTGATCAGCAACACCACCTTCACCGCCATCAACGCCGAGCGGCAGGCCCGCGGAGAAGCGCTCTTCGCCAACCCCCGCAACGCCTGCGCCGGCACCCTGCGGCAGTTGGACCCGAAGGTGGTGGCCGCCCGCCGGCTCGATTTCTTCGCCTACACCCTCCACCTGCAGGAGGGCCAGCCCGGTGCCCCAACCAGCCAGTGGGAGGCCTTGCAGTGGCTGCAGAAAGCGGGCTTTCGGGTGAATCCCCACTGCGAGCGCTGCCCCGACCTGGCATCCGTGGAAGCCTTCTTCTTAAGGTGGGACACGGCCCGCCGCTCCCTCGACTACGCCACCGACGGGGTGGTGGTGAAGCTGGATGACCTGCGGCTACAGGCCGATGCGGGCTTCACCCAGAAGGCTCCCCGCTGGGCCATCGCCCTGAAATATGCCGCCGAGGAAGCCCCCAGCAAGCTGCTGCGCCTCGTGGCCCAGGTGGGCCGCACAGGCAAGGTGACCCCCGTGGCGGAATTCGAACCCGTACCCCTGGCCGGCACCAGCGTGAGCAGAGCCACCCTCCACAACGCCGACCGGCTGCGGGAGTTGGCGCTCCACAGCGGCGACACGATCGTGGTGCGCAAGGCCGGGGAGATCATTCCCGAGGTGGTGCGGGTGCTGCCCGAGCTGCGCCCCAAGGGGGGCCGTCTGCTCAGCCTGCCGAGCCGTTGCCCGGAATGCGGCTCGGAGCTGGTGCGGGAGGAGGGGGAGGCCGATACCCGCTGCGTCAACAGCAGCTGCCCGGCGATCCTGCGGGCCTCCCTGCGCCACTGGGTGAGCAAGGGGGCCATGGATGTAGAAGGCCTGGGCAGCAAGCTGATCGCCCAGCTGGTGGATCGGGGGGTGGTGCGCTCCATCGCCGACCTGTATCGCCTCGATGGGGCCCTTCTGGCCAGCCTGGAGCGCATGGGGGAGAAGTCGGCGGGCAACCTTGTGGAGGCCCTGGCCAGCTCCAAGGCCCAGCCCTGGCCGAGGCAGCTCTATGGGCTAGGCATTCACCATGTGGGCGAGGTGAATGCGAAGGCCCTGGCGCGGGCCTTTTCCGATGTAGCGGCCCTGCGCGGTGCCGTGGAGGAGGCGCCGGAGCGGATCGCGGCGGTGTATGGGGTGGGACCCGAGATCACCCAGTCGTTGCATCAGTGGTTTGCCACCCCGGCCAACAGGGCTCTGCTCGCGGAGCTGCAATCCCTGGGCTTCTCCCTGGCCAGCGACGGCAGGGAAGGCCATCCGCCGGAGCGGGGGAGCGGCGCTCCGCTGGCCGGGCAAACCTTTGTGCTGACAGGCACCCTGCCCAGCCTGAGCCGCCGCCAGGCGCAAGACCTGATCGAAGCCGCCGGGGGCAAGGTGAGCGGCTCCGTGAGCAAGAAAACAAGCTACGTGGTGGCCGGCGCCGAAGCCGGCAGCAAACTGAGCAAAGCCGAAAGCCTGGGGGTGGCGGTGCTGGATGAACAAGGACTGCGGGAGTTGTTGGAGCGGCATTAAGAAGGGAACCCTGGATGTCCCGGCCTCCTTCCCTTCCCAGCCCCAAAAAATGGGGTAACTTTTGCCAATCAAGGTGAAGCCTCCACTGCTTCCCAGCCAAGAGCCCTTGCCGTTGGAGTCCATATTGATCGAGGACATCACGCTGAGTGCGGCCCTGCCACTCTCCACAGGGTTTGGCCCTGCCCATGCCATCCCCCCAGCGGTGCCAGCGGGAACCACTGGTCCCGCTTCCTTAACAGCCCAAGGGGCAGAGTCGACGTTGCAGCTAACCGATCCCCTGCGCCATCTCTTGGCCCGTCACCAAGTGCTGGTTCCCCTGCTGCGCCAATGGGTGATCGGACAAGCCGTGGGCGGCGTGCTGCTGAGCGAAGAAGAGCAGCAGCAGGCCCAGAAGACCTGGCTGCAAAAGCAAGGCATCCAGTCGCACGACCAGTTGCAGAGCCATCTGGCCCTGAATGGCATGACCGAGGACGATGCCCGGTGGCAGGCAGAGCTGCCTACGCGCATTCAGTACCACTGCCATGAACAGTTTCTGCACCGAGCCGAGCAACGGTTTCTCAGCCGCAAGCAACAGCTCGACACGGTGATCTACAGCCTGCTGCGGGTGAGCAGTGAACACCTGGCCAATGAGCTCTACCTGCGGATCGCCGAAGGGGAAGCCGACTTTGCAGAGCTGGCCGCCACCTACGCCGAGGGGATGGAGCAGGCCACCCGGGGGGTGGTGGGGCCTGTGCCCCTGGTGCAGGCGCACCCGATCCTGGCGAACGTGCTGCGCACCAGCCAACCTGGCGAACTGCGCCCGCCCTTGCAGATCGAGCCCTGGTGGCTGGTGGTGCGGCTGGAATCGCTGCAGCCCGCCAGCTTCGATGATGCCATGCAGAGCCGCATGACCCATGAATTGTTCGAAGAGTGGGTGGAGGAGGAGGTGAAGCAACGGATCACCGGCTCCTCCCCATCCCTTCCGTCCTGACACTGATGACGAGCACGTCCACGCAACAGCGTCAGGCCTGGCTGGACCAGCCCCCCTTCTCCGGCCTGTCCCCGGCAGGACGGCGCAAGCTGGAATCGGCGGTTCAAGTGCTGCCGTTTGCCGAGGGGCAAGCCATGAGCAGCGAAGGAGCGATCAGCGCCCAGATCCTTGTGGTGCTGGAGGGGGAGGCCCGGCTCCTGGGCCGACGCAGCGGGCGTCCCTTCACCCTGCAGAAACTTGGGGTGGGGGAGATTGTGGGGCTGGCGTCCCTCCTGCGGGCCGGGGCCTGCGAACAGGTGAATGCGGCCACGGCCGTGAGGGCTGCCGCCATCCCGGATGCTTTGGTGTTGGAGCTGCTGGAGAAGGAAGAGGCCTTCCGCACCTGGTGCACCACCCACCTCTGGCTGGCGGAGCTCCATGCCCTGCTGGTCTGCCTGGAAGACCAGAACGCAATGGCGGAGATCTTTGAACCCAACCGCTGGCGCCAGCGTCTTTTTCAGCTAGCAGAGAATGCCAGGCTACTGCCGCCAAACGGTCAGATTTGGAGAGAGCTGAAGGCGGGGGAAACCCTGCGCTTGGGCAGTGCGAACGTGCCCGGGATGGCAATCGGCAGCCCGTTCGGGCAGGGCGAGGCCCTTCCTCGCCCCCTGCCCCCCCTGCCTCTTCGGTTGATCGCCCTGCCGCAGAGCGCGGTTGCAGGAGCCAGCGAAGCCGCCTTGCCCGATCCCGCACCAGCGGCCGCCGGCCTGGCCACCACGGCGGAAGCGGGCGCCATGCCCCTGCCCACCAGCCTGGATTTGGGCCAGCCCAGCACGCATCGGGGCTTCACCCTGGTGCGGGCCAACGGGCCGGTGGGGGAAACAACGGCTTGCCTGCAGATGCTGGCCAAGCAGTTGAAGCTGCCCTTCCGCCGGGATGCGGTGGAAAAAATCCTTCGAGAGAAGGTGGCGCAGGGGCAGCGGCCCAACCTCCAGCTCTGCGGCCAGATCGCCGCCATGCTCGGCCTGATCGTGAGCGGCGCCAAGGTGGGGGGGGAGGCGGCCACACGGCTGATCACGCCAGCTCTTGTGCCCTGGAAGGATGGCTTCGCCATCCTGGTGAGCAGCAGCGCCCAGGGCTGGACCCTGGCCTCCCCCAAGGATGGCTGGGTGCGCCTGAGCCCAGCCCAGATCAAGGCGGCCTATCCGGAGGGGCTGGAGCTGTTGCTCTTGGAGCGCAGCATGGCCACCCCGGAGCAGCGGTTTGGCCCCGGCTGGTTTTGGCCGGCCCTGAAGCGTTACCGGGGCATGCTCCTGCAGGTGCTGCTGGCCTCGTTTGTGGTGCAGCTGTTCAGCCTGGCCAATCCCCTGCTGATCCAGGTGATCATCGACAAGGTGATCGCCCAACGCAGCCTCGACACCCTGCAGATTCTGGGCATGGCGCTGGTGGTGGTGACCCTGATGGAGGGGGTGATCGGCTCCTTGCGCACCTTCCTGTTCACCGACACGACCAACCGCATGGATCTGCGGCTTGGAGCGGAGGTGATCGACCACCTGTTACGGCTGCCACTCAACTATTTCGATCGCCGGCCTGTGGGAGAACTCGGCACCCGAATCGCCGAGCTGGAGAAGATCCGCAACTTCCTCACCGGTCAGGCCCTGATGACCGTTTTGGATGCGGCCTTCTCGGTGATCTACATCATCGTGATGGTGATCTACAGCTGGGTGCTCACCCTAATTGCTCTGGCAGTGCTGCCGATCCAGATCGCCATCACCCTGCTAGGAGCTCCGTTGTTTCGCCGCCAATACCGCCAGGCTGCTGAAGAAAATGCCCGCACCCAAAGCCACCTGGTGGAGGTGATCAGCGGCATTCAAACCGTGAAGGCCCAGAACGTGGAGATGGTGAGCCGCTGGAAATGGCAAGACTTCTACGCCAAATACATCTCCCGCACCTTCGACAAGACCATCACGGGCACCTTCCTCAACGAAACCAGCCAGGTGCTGCAGAAACTCTCCCAATTGCTGGTGCTCTGGGTGGGGGCCACCATGGTGCTCAAGAGCGAGCTCACCTTGGGCCAGCTGATTGCCTTCCGCATCATCAGCGGCTATGTCACCCAGCCCCTGCTCAGGTTGTCGTCGATCTGGCAGAGCATCCAGGAGTTGCGGGTGTCGTTTGAGCGGCTCGCCGATGTGGTGGACACACCAGAGGAATCGAACGCGGCCGACAAGGCGAACATCCCCCTGCCGGCGATTGAAGGCAAGGTGGTGTTTGAGGACGTGAGCTTTTCCTTCGTGCCTGGGGGGGTGGAGGTGTTGAGCTCGATCAACCTGAGTGTGGAGCCAGGTACCTTCGTGGGCGTGGTGGGACAAAGCGGGAGTGGCAAGAGCACCCTGATGAAGCTCCTACCCCGGCTGTATGAACCCACCAAGGGCCGCATCCTCGTCGACCAGTTCGACATTGCCAAGGTGGAGCTCTATTCCCTGAGGCGGCAGATCGGCATCGTGCCCCAGGAGCCCCTGCTGTTTTCCGGCACGATCAGCGACAACATCGCCCTCACCAATCCTGATGCCAGCAGCGATGAGATCGTGGCCGCAGCCCGCACGGCGGCAGCCCATGAGTTCATCATGGAATTGCCGGCGGGGTACAGCACCCCGGTGGGCGAACGGGGGGCGTCCCTATCGGGGGGACAACGCCAACGGATCGCGATTGCCCGAACCCTGTTGGCCAAACCCCGGCTGATGGTGATGGATGAAGCCACAAGCGCGCTCGACTACGAAGCCGAACGGCAGGTGTGCGACAACATGCGGGAATCGATGAGGCACTGCACGGTGTTTTTCATCACGCACCGCTTAAGCACCATCCGCCGGGCCGACCGGATCGTGATGCTCCACCAGGGCGCCCTCGTGGAATCCGGCACCCACGAGGAATTGATGGCCATGCGGGGTCGTTACTACGCCCTTTACCGTCAGCAGGAGGCCAGCTGATGCTTTCCCCACCCGATAGGCGCCCCCCTGAAGGCGCTGTGCCAGAGGAAGAGAAGCGGGAGCGAATGTTTGGCATCGGCGAAAGTGAAGAGGTGGTGCTGCAGCAATCGCGCTTTTGGGCCCGCAGCATCACCTGGGCCCTGATGGGCGTCACGGGGTTCGCCCTCAGCTGGCTGGCGCTGGCAAAAACGGAAGAAATCGTCACCGCGCCAGGGAAGCTGGAGCCCCTGGGGGTGGTGAAGGAAATTCGCATGCCCGTGGGTGGCGTGGTGGACGACATCCTTGTGAAAGAGGGGGAGCAGGTGAAGAAGGGCCAGGTGTTGCTCAAGCTCGACACCGAAGCCACCAAAGACCGCCAGCAGAGCTTGCTCAGCAGCATTGCCTACAAGGACCAGCAGCTGGGCTTGAAGGTGGAGGAGCTGCGCCGTTATCTGGATGTGAACGACACGGAGCAGCGCATGCTCGTGCGCAGCCTGGCCCTGGAGCAGGAGGTGCTCGACCGGCTGGAGGTGCTCAACCAGCAGGGGGCAGTGCAGGAGCTCCAATACCTCACCCAGCGCAACAAGGTGCAGGAGGTGGCCAGCAAGCTGGAGGAGGCCCGTGTGGAACGGCTGCGCCAGATGGCGATTTTGGGGCAGGGCATCCGCCAGTTGCAAACGGAGATGGTGGATCTACGCAGCAAGCTGATCGAGCTCAACGTCAACATCCGCTACCAGGCGCTCACCTCCCCGGTGGATGGCGTGGTGTTTGAGCTCAAGCCGAAGGCGAAGGGCTTTGTGGGCCAATCCAGTGAGCCGGTGTTGAAGGTGGTGCCGAACGACAAGCTGGAGGCCCGGGTGGAGGTGCCCAGCACGGACATCGGTTTTGTGAGCGTGAACCGCCCGGCGGACATCAGCATTGATTCCTTCCCCTCCACCGACTTCGGCGTGATCAAGGGCCGAGTGCGCAAGATCGCCTCCGACTCCCTGCCGCCGGATCAGCTCAAAAACTTCTACCGGGTGCCGGTGGACATCGCCCTCGACACCCAGACCCTGAAGCTCAAGGATGGCACGACCCTGCCGTTGCAGGTGGGCATGTCGATCACGGCTAACGTGAAGTTGCGCAAGGTGACCTACCTGCAGCTGCTGCTCAGTGATTTCAAGAACAAGGCCGATGCCCTCCGACGGATCTGAGTTGACCAGCCCAGAGAGCGGATCAGAGCCTGGGGTACCCCCAACTGTGGCCCGCTGGATCAAGACCGAATGCGGGCGCGCCAAATACCTGGAGCTGGCGAGCCGGCCCGGCCCCTGGGCCCGGCTGCGGCAGTGGTGGTTTGTGGGGATCGCGGCCTTGCGGGACTGGCGCTTGCCCTGACCCCGGCCGTTGATCAACCGGGCTCTTTCTCCTCCAGAGCGGCTCGCGCCACCCGGTTCACCAACCACACCACTGCCAGGGTGGCCACCAGCCCGAGCAGACGCACGGCCCAGGTGAGGGGATCGGCCTGGCCGCTGAGCACCTCCTGAAAGCGGGCCACGTCGCCCGCCAGGGCACCCAGGCCGCAGAACAGCACGGTGCCCGGCAGGATGCCGATCAGGCCGATGGTGTAGTCGCGCAGGCTCACCTCGCTGAGGCCATAGGCCAGGTTGAGCAGGCTGAAGGGAAAGGCCGGCGAGAGGCGGGTGAGCAGCACCAGTCGCAGGCCCTCCCGGCTCACGGCCTGCTCCACGGCCCGAAGTTTGGGGGCTCCGTCCAGGCGCCGCAGGGCCCAGGCCCGCAGCCAGGTGCGCCCCAGCAGAAACACGGCCAGCGCCCCAAGAGACGCTCCCACGAACACCAGCAGGCTGCCCAGCAGGGTGCCGTAAAGGGCCCCCGCCAGCATGGAGGCCCACACGCCGGGCAGCAATAACGTCACCCAGAGCGCGTAGAGGGGGATGAACAGCACGGCCCCCAGGGGACTGCGCAGGGCGGGAAGGGCCGACTCCAGCCAGGGGGAGGGATCCAACCGGACGGCACGCGAATTCGCCAAGGCTAGGGGCCATGGCCGCTGGGGTGAAGGCCGCACCTGGCCTCGGCTTCCAGCCGATAGGATCGCGTTTTGAGGCCAGGCCCTGAGCCGTCTGTTCCACCATCTGCGGCATCCCCAGCTGGGGCGCCGACTGCTGCACGGTCTCGGTCCCGTCTTCATCCTGCTGGCCCACCTGGGATGCGGGATTCTGCTGTTCACCGGCCTGGGGCTAACGGCCGCCCTCTGGGCCTTGGCCCTCTATCTGGTGCGCATGCTGGCCACCACGGCCATCTACCACCGGTTGATCGCCCACGGCAGCTACCAGGCCCCCAGGCCGGTGTGGTGGTTGGGCTCTTTGGTGGCCACTTCAGCGGGCCAGATGGGCCCCAGCTGGTGGACCGCCCACCACCGCCAGCACCACCGCCATGTGGACACGGCCGCCGATCCCCACACGCCGCTGCAGCCACGGAGCGGTTGGCAAGGGTTCTGGCGCTCCCAGGTGGGCTGGCTGCTCAGCCCCACGTTCCATCCGGCAACCCTGCCGGCGGATGTGGAAGCCGATCCAGTGCTGCGCCTGATCGATCGGCTGCATGTGCTGCCCCCCCTGGCCCTGGCCTGGCTCTCCTGGGGGCTGGGGGGCGCGGAGTGGCTGGGGGCCTACTGCCTGAGCACCACCCTGCTCTTTCACGGGGTGGCCAGCGTGAATTCCATCGCCCACCTCTTCGGCAGCCAGCCCTTCGCCACCGGCGACGCCAGCCGCAACAACCGCTGGGTGGCCCTGATCACCCTGGGGGAGGGCTGGCACAACCTGCACCATGCCTTTCAGGGCTCCGTGCGCCAGGGCCTCACGGTGGAGCAGGGGTCCGTAGTGGCCTTGCCCGATCCCACCTACGCTTTCATCGAGCTGCTGGAGCGGGCGGGCTGGGCCTCGCGCCTGCGGCGGCCCACTGAGCAGGCTCTGCTGGCACGGGCGAACAAGGAAGGGATCTACAACCTGCCCGACCAGACCCTCTAGTCGATCGGGGAGGCCACCGACTGTCCGGTGAACCGGCCTGACGTAAGCGAACACTTCTCCTCGCCCTCACCCCAGCTCCATGAGCCGTCGGCGGGCCAGCTCCGCCTGCGCTTCCGCATCAGCCAGATTGGCCCTGCACTCGGCCACCACCTCCGGCGGCGCCTTGCCCGCGAAGTTGGGATTGGCCAGGCGGCCGGAGAGGCCCGCGATCTCCTTCTCGGCTTTGGCGATGTCCTTCTCCAGCCGGCCGCGCAGGGCGTCGAGATCCACCAGGCCCTCAAGCGGCAGCAGCACCTGCAGCTCGCCGCTCACCCCCGCCAAGGCCCGCTCCGCGGGAGCCACCGCGGCGGAAGCCGGATCCATCACCTCCACCCGCTCGGCGCGGGTGAGGGCTGTGATGTCGGCCGTGGCCTGGCGGAGCACGGCCGCCAGCTCTGGCCGGCCGCTGATGAAGCGCACCGGCGCGCTCTGGCTCGGCTTGAGGCCCGCCACCGCCCGCAGGTTGCGCACCACCCGGATCGCCTCGATCAACTCCGCAAACGCCTCCTCCAGGGCGCGATCGATCGCCCCCTCATCCACCTTCGGCCAGGGTTGCAGCGCCAGGAACGTCTCCTCAGGCGCACCGGTGAGCCCATGCCAGAGCTCCTCGCTGAGGTGGGGCAACAGGGGATGGAGCATCACCAGCAGCGCGCTGAGCACTTTGGCCAGCACCTGCCGCGCCGTGCGCTGGTCGGCCAGGGCCGCCTCCCGTTCAGCACCCTCCAGCTCGGCCGGCACCTGCAGCCGCCGCTTGATCAGCTCCACATACCAGTCGCACACCTCGTTCCAGGCGAACTCATAGAGCCCCTTGGCCGCCTCCCCCAGGCCGTAGCTGTCGTAGCGCTCCGCCGTTTCGCCGTTCACCCTCGCGAGGCGGGAGAGAATCCAGCGATCAGCCAGCTGCAGGGCGGCGGGATCGGGCTCGCCCAGACTCCCCGGAGTTTCGCCGCCCAGGTTCATCAGGGCGAAGCGGGTGGCGTTGAAGAGCTTGTTGGCGAAGTTGCGCGACGCCTCCACCGTGGCGGAGGTGTCCGACTTGCGGTCGTAGTCCAGGCGGATGTCCTGGCCGGCGCCCGCCACCTCCCGCACCAGGGCAAAACGCAGGGCATCGGCGCCATAGCGCTCGATCAGGAGCAACGGATCGATGCCATTGCCCGCCGATTTGCTCATCTTGCGGTTGTTCTCATCCCGCACCAATCCGTGGATGTAGACATCGCGGAAGGGTGGGCCGGCCTCCGGCAGGAAGGCGCCGGCCAGCATCGTCATCCGGGCCA
>JBBARZ010000015.1:0-30515 GCA_040399505.1 Cyanobium sp. | reverse complement strand
GCCGTATTAATAGCCAGCTGCCAAGTGTCGCTGTAGTGAAACAGTGGGCCTGTCATAATCCAGGCAATAACTGAGAGGCAGGCAATCGTGAATGTTGCCGATCGGCCTGCTGTACGCGCAGAAAGCTTGGAAAAACGATCAAACCAACTGGTTCGTTTCATCGGATGAGTGTCTTGAGCAGGGTCCTATCTTCATCGTCAGCACAATGCTGCACAGTGCGGCGGCGGGCTCCATGAATCTTGACTTTTAGGAGAGGGATTGCTGTGACTAAGGGTTTGAGGTTGGGTGTGTAGGAATGGCGTGATAGAGGCCTGATCCCCATCCGTCGGGTGTCCTCCTGGCTAAGACATCCAAAGACCGCACGACCGTCCACCCTCACGAGGCTATGAAACCCTTTTTTATTCTGGATACACCCAAATCGTTTGAAACGGCCTGCTCCGATCTGATGGCTGCTGTGGCGAGTCATGACTTTGGGTTGCTGGCTGTTCATGATCTTGCTACCACTTTGCGAAGCAAGAACATTAACTTTCAGGAGAACTGCCGGGTCTTTGAGGTGTGCAATCCTCAGCAAGCGGCAAAAGTGCTCAAAACCGACATGTCATTGAATATGGTTCTCCCCTGCCGGATCTCTGTGTATACAGAAGCTGGACAAACCAGGATCGGCATGATCAGACCTGCCGATATGTTAAGGGATCTTTCTGGTTTCCCAGAGCTGATGGATATTGCGCATGAAGTTGATTCCAGCATGACGGCCATGATCTCGGAGGCAGCTTACTCCATCCCATAGCGTAACTCGTTCTCCTGCAAAGCTAATCCTAAAACAATAATACCAGGCCAAAGAAGATAAATAAGTATCTCCAGGTTCTCACCAAATGTATAAAGGAATAGAATCATGATCATTCCGAAACCAGTGGAGGCAAACTGATATCGTGGTTTCGAGCTTCGCCAAATCAGTAGGACTATTGTAGCCAACATGGGTATCGTCAAGGCAAGGAAACCAACAATTCCCTTGACAAATAATAGACCCGCCCAGGTGTGATGGGAACCAATGGGCATCCATTCCACAATATGCCCCCCCCTCTCCACGACTCCGTGGCCCCAGATCGGTGCCTCCGTCTCCCAACGAAAAACGGCAATCCGCTTCAACGCCATCCGAACCCGGGTCGAAGCAATGCGAGCTGTTTTGAAGGACTCCCAAAGGTATGTCATAAACTCAATCATGCGAGGCGCAAACAGACCGCTTAGATGAAAGATCACGCCCAGACCGATTAAACCCAACGGTCGCCACAGCTTGGTCACCAAGATGGTTGCAACTGGGATCAGAAAGAGGCAAAACTGAGCAAGTCTAGACTTACAGATAAGGCACATCAGAATAGCACCAGCCAGTCCAAAGAGCTTCCATTTGTTATCCTTCTCTTGCAATGATAGTAGGAAGTAGATATTGCCAACAAATCCCAGGGCCGGCGCCCAGGGGGCAAACAGCCGCCATCTCAGCTGATCAGTGGTTGGATCGATTTCAAAAATTCTCACCTCGAAGAATTCTCGGCCTGCGCCACCGAAGACCTTAAGCGGAGAGACGTAAAGAAGTTCAGGCAGGTGAAGATAAGGTGTGATCAACAGAATCGGCGTGATCAAAACGGTTTGAAGGCCAATAATGCAGACTGCACGGATGATGATTTCCGACCTGATTCGAAGATTTCCAGCAAGAAGATACAAGGCGATAGCAGCCCAACCTTTAGCCCAGCCAATGCTGGATTTAACCATCATTTCAATTCCAAGATTGTAGTCCAGATGCCCTGCCAACAGTGAGACTTCCATGGACACCATACCGATCATCCAAAGCCAGATCACCCAGGAGATACTGATTCTGTCCTTTGGGGGAGTGGAGTCATCCTGCGCGAGGATCTTCACCAGCAGAAGGGCGAGAAGTAGCCATCCCAGGATGGAACCAACGATGTACAGCCCACCCACCAACCAGAGGGGATAGGTCCAGGTGATAGCCCACCAGACGAGCTGCTCAGGGATGGTTTCAGGACAGACGGTTCTCTTCAGCGCAGGGGGTGATCGCAGGGAGTCGCTCATGGAGAGATCCAGGTCGAAAACTTTTTCAACCAGGGCTTGCGAATCCGCGGAAGCAGGACTCCGAGACTTGAGAAGATGGAGCCGATCAGAGCACCTCCAAGCACATAGTTGGTTTTCGGTGCACTCTTTTTGATCGGTAACGTCGGTTCAACAGCCATCTGAATCAGTGGATAAGCCGAAAACAGATCACCCTGTCCCAAATCCAACTTGGTTAGTGTTGAGGCGAAGACTGCCTGGGCGATTTGCTCATTTCGTAACAACGATTCCAACGTAGACAGTGGTTCAGCAATGCCACTTAGTCGCTTCTCTAAAGTTTTGATCTGCGTTTCAAGAGCGTTGGCCTGGCCGGCAAGAGCGCGTTGGTCCGCCTGGACATTGACGAGATTCTGAAGCAGTAGGTCACGGCCAGAGTTGCTGGCAACCGTTGAGAGCGCTAACTTACTCAAGGCAAGCGGGGTCAGCTCCTTGGCAAGGAGTTGGTGACTTCTTAGTTGCAAGGATTTCAGTGCTGCATGTTGCTTGTTGGCTTCCCTGATCACCCTTGGGTTGCGCGGGCCAAACTTCGCTGTAAGTAACCTCAGGGAACCGGTAGCTTCGCTGTAGTCCTTGAGATGCTGCTGAAAAACTTGGTCAACCTGGAGCTGAAACGCATCGGCGGCCTGGGAAGATGAGAGTCCAAGACTTAAGCTCAACTGGGCAAGACGCCTGGTTGCAGACCGTTCATTAGCTAAGACTTCCGCACGTTGTCGTCGCAGTTGCTCAATATTGCCAGAAAGATCTCTTACTTGCTCCGCTGAACTTAGGCCTGAGCTAAGTTTGAAGTCAGTGACTTTCTGCTGAGCATCCTGCAGTTTTTGCTTGACTGTCAGGAGAATCGTTGAAGCTGGAACCTCCCGTTCCCTTGATTCCTGTTGACGCAATTCATTTAGCCTCTTCTGTGCGGAACGGTAGAGGGCCATTGATTTCTTCCGAGCTTCCTCGGGAGATCGACCCGTCATTTCAAGCTGCATGATTGTTGTGTTATCAATCAGCTTGATCTTAGGCTTGCCAAACTCGTCACGATTTAAGTTACTGAGCCTTGAAGCTTCGTCGATCACTTGATCGCTTGTGAGTAAATATTGATAATTGGCTCTCGTGTCAAAGTTGGATCCGCTTATGACGGGATTTGAGGTGGAGGTGGCTTGACCAATTTCTGGTAAGTTCAGATTTGTTGATGAGCCTGTATCGGGCAGGATTAATGCCCATTTACTGGTATAGACAGGCTTAGACAATAGGAGATAAAGAATCGCAGTAATCCATATCCAGCCATTGATCCAAAGGATTAGTCGCACATCGTGATTCCATCTATTCCATGAGAGTGACCTTAAATAGTGCGACTGGTTTTTGAGGTGCTGAAAAGCAGTTTTGCAGGGGTCACTATTTCCAAGCATTCAAGATCAACGCTCCAGGTGTCAAAATGTCAGACACCGACTTGATCACATCTCGAAAGGTCGACACCATGGAGTCGTAACAGGCGACAGCATCGTTGGGCATCAGGTAAGGGTTGAGACGATCATTGTTGGATTTCATCAATAGGTCATCGACCTTTCTCTCCAGATAGTTTGTTTGACCTGTGCTTTCATCTGTGCGGACAAGAACGGCTTTCCGGCCCGCATTTGTGAGGCGCGTTCCTCCGGCGCAGTTCGCCGCCACTACCGCCTGCGAAAATCGGTTTCCGTAGGTGAATGATGTGGCATCCCGACTGATTCCTGAAGGAGCATTGCCCGTGGCAGGCACTGTCAGGTTGGAAAGGAACACCTTCACCCCTGCCAAGGTGATGGGGGATGGACGAACAATCAACGGATTCTGCTTGTTCGTAGCCTTCACGACCACCTGATCACCGGCGATCAACGCCACATCCTCCAAGGGCTCGCCCGTGAACACTCCTGTGAAGTTGTGCAGACTCTCCTTGCCAGCTCTGATCAACTTGATAGTGGACACATCAGCTGTAGGCCTTACTCCACCAGACGACTTGAGAGCAACAGATAAGAATCGTTGAGGTGGATACTGGCCCGATACGGTGATCGGGATCTCGTCCGGTCGCTCTGATGACTTTTCATTGATCACGACCCGTCCTGGCAAAAAAACATCTCCGGCAACAAAAACATTGATCGGTGCCCAGTTAACGACACTGACACTGAGTTGCAAGAATGATGATTGAAAAAAACCTGCGTTGATCAGATTGTTTCGCAGCTCCGAGCTGAAGATCTGGGGCTCCTTTCCCATCACCGCAAGGGGGGGAAGGTAGGGAATGTTAATCTTGCCCTCGACATCAACATCGTAAATCCCATTGAACTCTTCGCCGTCCAGGATCGAAATACGAACGCGGTCTCCGGGTGATAATGGCAAAGCCTTGGCCGAGAGGGTGCTAAGAAAAAACGGAAACAATGCCAGACTAATCATCCATATGATCCCCATCAGATGACGTCCAAGTTTCCACATAATCTGCTTATCTTAGCCAATATTTAGCTCCATTCATGGCGCAACAACCCAGGAATAACGCAGTGTTTCTCCGACCATGAAAGTCCTGCATCTGCTTGCGGCAGGTGAGACCAGCTGGGGTGGGGGAATTCCTGCCACCTTGAGCAACCTGGCCGCCTCACCCATGTTGCGATGGGTGTCATTCCGTCAGGTGCCACTGGGATTCGCATTAGAAGCACTTCATAGCTGGCGACCCGATGTGGTCATCTGGCACCCGGCTTGCTCCTGGAGAGGTCTGCATGATCAATTGAAACTCATCCGAATTCCATCTGTTCTTGTCGAGCATCACTATTGCCAAGGTTTTGAGACATACCAGGTCCCCAATCAATTGAGATTCCGCGTGATGCTGAGGTTGGGTTATTCACTTTTCGACCGTGTCGTCTCCGTTTCTTGCGGTCAGGCCCAATGGATGCTGGATTCGAAGCTTTTGGGGTCTTCCAGGCTGCGTGTCATTCCCTTCAGCCGCTCCCTAGAAGAATTTCAGGATTTGGCCATCGACCACCCTCCCCACACACCCCTCCGACTCGGAGCCTTCGGCCGTTTCGTGAAGCAGAAGGGTTTTGATGTCCTCATCAAGGCAGTTCAGAGGCTGCCGCCTGGATCCGTGCAGTTGTTATTGGGTGGCGATGGGGTATTGGATTCCGAGCTCCGCAGCTTGGCCGCTGGCCATCCAGGCATCACGTTCCTTGGACCGATCACCGACGTGCCTGCCTTCCTCCAAGACTGTGATGCCATGGCCGTTCCATCTCTCTGGGAACCGTGGGGGAATGTCTGCCTTGAATCTCGAGCCGCGGGTCTTCCGGTGATCGTCAGCAGCGTTGGTGGATTGAGTGAACAGGTCGAAGGTTGTGGCTTCGCGGTGCCTCCTGCTTCTGTCACCGAACTGGCGGCGGCCATACAACAACTCCTCGCCCTTTCTGCAGAGGAGCGCTGCTGCCTGGCCCATAAGGCTCGCGAGTCCAGCTTGAACAGCTGGGATCAATTCTGCCGCTCTTGGGACAGCCTGCTGCGGGAGTTGTCTTGATACGTCTCAAGTTCCTGAGGCATTTTCGATCGGAAGACCGCTTCTTAAGGAACATCGGCTGGATGGGACTCTCAGAACTCGGTATTCGGGTTTCGAGACTTGTTGCCACTGTCACATTAGCCAGACTGCTGAGTCCAACTGATTATGGGGTCGCCGCCTTGGTCATGATGACCCATGAGTTCATCCGGGTGTTCACCAGAAATGGCATTGGCGAGAAGCTCGTCCAGGCGTCAGGCTCCGACATTGAGGAGATGTGCAACACCGCCTTCACTTTGAACTGGCTGCTTGGAATCTTGCTTTTCTTCATCCAAATCCTTGGCGCATTTGCGGCTGCCAGCTTTTATCAGCAGTCTGAACTGATTCGGCCGATCATTCTGATTGGTGCCACTAATTTAATCTATCCTCTTGGATCCGTGCAGACATCCTTGATCCTGCGCGAAAATCGGCTGAATGTTTTTGGCCTGACCCAATTGGCTTCTGTCGTCACAGACAATCTCTTGATCGTAATCTTGGCCCTCCATGGTTTTGGAATGTGGTCAATTATCTTGCCAAAACTCCTTGTTGCCCCCATTTGGGTCATCATGGTCAGGCGTTTTCATGCCTGGCGGCCAAACTGGCGACCAGCGCTGTTGCATTGGCGCCAAATACTAGGATTTGGAACCCGCATTCTTGGTGTGGAATTTCTAAATACTTTCCGTGATAATATAGACTATCTGATGATCGGTCGCTTGATCGGCGTCGACCAGCTGGGCATCTATTACTTCGCCTTTAACGCCGGACTTGGCATGAGCTTGAGTGCCGTGAATGCGATGGGACTAACGCTTTATTCCGACCTCTGTGCCGTCAAGCACGACCGGTTGTTGCTCCAAAAGCGCTTTCAGCAGAATCTCAACACGATTGCCAAAGTGATCCTTCCATTGGTGACGCTGCAAGTGTCGCTTGCGCCCCTGTACGTACCGATCGTTTTCGGGCTGAAGTGGGTCGAACAAGGTGCCGTGCCCATCCTGATCGTCATTTGCCTATCTGCTCTCTCCAGGCCTTTTGCCAACGCAGCTTCCATGTTGTTCCGCTCCATCGACCTGCCCCAGGTGGATCTCATCTGGAATCTGGGCTTCACCTTTTGCCTGGTGGTGGCGGTGTGGATTGGAACGCACTTTGGCATCTTCGGTGTTGCAGTCGCCGTGCTCGCCTCCCATCTGCTGCTTCAACCCCTTTACGCCATCTGGGCACGGCGGGTGGTTTTTCTTCGCCCTGCCTCCTGGGCGATTTGAACCATGTCTGTTCCAGCCATCTCGGTCGTCATCCCAGCCTTCAACGCTTCTGCTTCCCTCGCTCAGACCATCGCCTCCATTCAGGCCCAGTCATGCACAAACTGGGAGGCTCTGATCATCGACGACGGTTCAACCGATGGCACTGTGACCGTGGTTCGGGAGCTCCAGGCGAGAGATTCTCGACTGCGGCTGCTTTCAGTGCCAAACCGGGGTGTATCGGCTGCTCGCAATCTCGGTGTGGCCGAAACCCATTCACCTCTGATCGCCTTCCTCGATGCCGATGACCTCTGGCATCCTGACAAGCTCCGTGTGCATCTGGAGCTCCATGCCAGCCATGCCGAGTGCGGCATGAGCTTTGCCAAAGTAGCCTTCCTTTCCCCTGAAGGGAAGCCCACCGGGCAGGTGGCGCCCCATCCGCGCCATGCCTTAGCGCCCGCGGATTTTCTCTGTGAAAATCCAACCACCACCACATCCAACTGGGTTCTGCGGCGGGAGGTCTTTGCAGCCGTGGGGGGCTTCGTGGAGGACATGCGTTATTCGGAAGACCTGGAATGGCTGCTTCGGGCCGCCTGTTACGGCAGCTGGCGGATCATCCCGATTGATCGGGTGCTCACTTACTACCGCACCTCGATAGGTGGACTTTCGTCCAGTCTGCAGAACATGGAGCAGGGCTGGCTGCGACTGATCAGCGAAGCTCGCTGCTATGCCCCACTTCTGGTTGAGAGCCATTTCGCCACCGCCAGGGCCGTTCAACTTCGCTATCTGGCGCGCCGTTGTCTGCGCCTGCAGGCCAATCCTGCTGTCGCGGCTGACTTTCTGCTGCGAGCGCTGCGATCGGACTGGCGTGTTCTGATCCGGGAGCCCCGCCGCACCGGACTGACGGCTCTGGCCGTCTTCGCCAGATTGTTGATTCTCTCTGGTCGGCGCACTTCATGACGCGCTCCGACCCCACGCTTGGCTCCGTTTGCGGCGCTGCCGCTGGCTCACCGCTGGTCTCGGTGGTGATGCCGCTCTTTAACTCAGCCTCCACGGTGAGAGCCAGCCTGGAGTCGGTGCTGGCCCAGACCTATGGCCATCTGGAGCTCCTGGTGGTGGACGACGGCTCCACCGATGCGGGTGTCGCCATTTGCCGGGAATACGATGATGCCCGCCTTCGGATCATCCAACAGAGCAACCGGGGGCTGGCCGGTGCGCGCAACACCGGCATCCGTCACGCAAAGGGCGCCCTCCTGGCCTTTCTCGACAGCGACGATCTGTGGCTACCACAGAAGATCGAGCGGCATGTGGAGCATCTCCACTCCGCTCCGGAAGTGGGGGTGAGCTATTCCCGTTCCGCCTTCATCGATGCCGACGGCAACCGGCTCGGTCTTTACCAGACCCCACCGCTGCACGCCATCACCCCAGAGCTGATCCTCTGCCGCAATCCGATCAGCAACGGCTCATGCGTGGTCATGCGCCGGGAAGTGCTGGATGCCATCCACACCGAGACGACCATCGACGGACATTTGCGGAGCGCCTGGTTTGATGAGAGCTTCCGCCAGTCGGAAGATCTCGAATGTTGGCTGCGCATCGCACTGCAGACCGAGTGGCGAATCGAGGGCATCGCTGAGCCGCTCACCCTCTATCGGATCAGCAGCGGCGGCCTCTCAGCCAACACTGAGAAGCAATTCGCCAGTTGGCAGCGCGTTCTCCAGAAAACGGCCGGCTATGCCCCCGAGCTGATCAGCCGCCATGGTGAGCGGGCGTTGGCCTACCAGCTGCGCTACCTGGCACGCCGCACCATCCGCGAAAGGCAACCGCGGCAGGGGGCCAAGCTCGTCCATGAGGCACTGCGGCGCTACCCCAGGCTCCTGCAGGAGGAGCCGGTCCGCACCCTGATCACCCTGGCGGCGGCTGATCTGGGCATGGTGCTGCCCCAAGGGCTTTACCGGCTGTTGGAGACCGCCATGATCCGGATCACGGGGCTGATGCAGCGGCTAGCCATGGGTGCCAGGATGAAGCGCAAGGTCAGCGTTCCTGGCTCCGTTTCTGGATCCCCTGAAGGCTGATCGTATGCGTCTCTTGCTCGTCTGCTCCTCTGGTGGTCATTTCAAGGGTCTGTTCCAGCTGCGGCCTTTCTGGGGAAGACATCAGCGCGCCTGGGTGACCTTCGACACCGCCACCACCCGCGCGGCGTTGGAGGACGAGACGGTGACCTGGGCCCACAGTCCCACCAACCGCAACCTGCCCAACCTGATCCGCAACGCCATGCTCTCCTGGAGAGTGCTGCGGACTCCCAAGCCCGACATGATCCTCTCCACCGGCGCTGGGGTTGCTGTCCCCTTCCTGATCATCGGCAAGCTGCTGGGGTGCCGCACGGTCTTCGTTGAATCGATCACACGCATCGAGACCCTCAGCCTCTCGGCCCGGCTGGCCCTGCCTTTCCTCGACGTGCTCTACGTGCACTGGCCCCAGCTGCAGTCCAGATTTCCAAGGGCGGAGCTGATCAGTGTCCCCTCCGACACGCAGCCGAATGCAGGCGAAGGGGGCTACCGATGATCCTGGTCACGGTGGGCACGGAGAAGTTTCCCTTTAACCGGCTGATGCGATGGGTGGATCAGCTGTTGCGGGACGATCTGATCGGGGATGAGGAGGTGATCGTGCAGTACGGCACCTGCACCTTCCTCCCGGGCGGCGTGAAGGTCTATCGCCTGCTGAGGGAGCAGGACTTCAAGGACCTGGTGCGCCGGGCCCGGCTGGTGATCGCCCACTGCGGAGAAGGAACAGTGTTGTTGCTGGACAGGATGGAGATCCCGTTCCTTCTGATGCCTCGCAGCCAGCGCTACCAGGAGCACGTCGACGACCACCAGGTGGAACTGGCCCGGGTCCTGGCCACGATCGGGGTGCCGATTGGCTGGGGGCCGGCCGATCTTGTGCGTTTCCTTGCGAACCCCTCCAAAGTCTCGATCGACGATCTCACGGTGGCGGCCGCCCGGGCCGTGTGCCACCGCCTCGACAAGCTCTTTCCGGCCAACTCCTCCTCAGCAAACGTGTTGTTCACTCCTCCCTTGGCCCGATGACGAGCCTTGCCGCCATGGGCAACGTCCCCATCGGTGGTGTCTCGGTGTCCTTGCACCGGGGCGTTCTGCTCCTCGGTTTCCCCCGTCGCTTCACCGTGTCCGAGGCGGTGAAGTTCCACCATTGTCTGGAGGAGCTGCTTCCCCTCTACCCCGATACCCGCCGCATCGTGCTCGATTTCAGCCGCACCGAGCTGATCGACAGCAGTGGCCTGGGCTCACTGATTCCAAATCTGAAACTCGCCCGCGCCCGGGCGATCCCGCTGCAAGCCTGGAGCGCTGGCGCCCAGGTGAAGCTCGCTCTGTCGCTGATGGGCCTTGATAAGGCCCTTCCCGTTGTGGAAGGCACTGAGGGAGTGACTCCAACTCAGCCATTGAACACAAAGGACTGGCCCGCCATCACTCACCCATCGGTGCGATCACGACCCAAACGCGTGCTCGACATCGTGGGAGCCCTGGTCGGCATGGCGATCACGCTCTTGCTGTTTCCGTTCCTCGCCCTGGCGATTCGGTTGGAAAGTCCCGGGCCGATCCTGTTCGGCCAGGTGCGGCTGGGCTGGATGGGGCGTCGCTTCCGGCTGTGGAAACTGCGCTCGATGGTGGTAAACGCTGAAGCGCTGCGCCAAACGGTACCCAATGAGGCCACCGGGGCGTTTTTCAAGAACGCCAATGACCCGCGCATCAGCCGGGTGGGCAAGTTCCTGCGCCGTACCAGCCTCGACGAGCTGCCCCAGTTCTGGAACGTGCTGATCGGCGACATGAGCCTGGTGGGCACCCGACCGCCCACGCCCGATGAGGTGGAACGCTACGCGGTTCCAAACTGGCAGCGGCTGGATGTACGACCGGGGCTCACCGGTGAATGGCAGGTGAATGGGCGCTCCAAGGTGCTGGACTTCGAGGATGTGATCCTGCTCGACCTGAGATACCAGGAGAATTGGAGCCTCCGATACGATCTGAAGTTGATTCTCAAGACCGTTGCGGTGATCTTCAGCAAGCGCTCAGGGGCATCCTGAACAATGTCCACTCCCTTCACCCCTAGCACCTGCGAATTTAGCTTTCCCAGCAGTCTGGAGGCGACTCAGAGCCTGCTCGACTGGTTTGAGCGACAACAACCAGCCGGCCTGGATCCACTGCTCTGGATCCAGGCCAAGACAGCTCTGGTGGAGGGATTCACGAACGCGGTTCGGCATGCCCACGGCCCCTTGGTGCCCCCACCTTCTGTGAAGGTGTCGCTAAGTCTCACTCCCACCCACCTGCAGCTCCACATTCATGATCAGGGCGTTCCCTTCGACATCACAAATGCATGGGCAAACGTTGCGAGGACGCCAGATCAAGACTCGAATTGGGGATTGATCATGCTGTGCCGACTGCACCGAGACTTCGGCTGGCTTATTCGCTACGACCATCTCCCGAACGGGGGCAACAGGCTAGTGATGGAGCGGGCGCTCAACGCCACAACCACTTCATGAGCCAGCGGATGGACGAACGGACACTTTTCACCCAGTTGCGGACAACCCTGGCTCGGCTGGAGGCGGCCCTCGCCGCTGTGGAGGAGGGGATGGCATTCACCGATCAAGACGGCGTCGTGGAGTGGACCAATGCCGCATTTGATCGGCTCGTGGGGCGCTTGCGGTTCCAGTCACTCGGGTGTGAACTCTCGGATCTACTCCCTGAGCACTCCCCACTGGGCCGATCCGAACCCATGGGGTTCCTCCGCTTCTGGGAGGGCACGCCAACCGGTCAGGCCCGCTTGGAGCTGTCGCTTGCTCCTCCTCGCAGGGTCCTGGATGTGTCGTGGGTCCAACTGAATTTGCCCAACAAACCCTCACTCGTATTTACCTTCCGGGATCAGAGCGCGATCGTGCAATCTCAGGACAACCTGCAGGAATCCCTTGATGGGATAGAGGCGCAAGTGGAGCTCCGAACCCATCAGCTGGAGCAGGTCCGCGATGATGCCTTAGCAGCCAGCAAGGCGAAAACAAAATTTCTGGCCAGCATGAGCCATGAAATACGCACGCCGTTGAATGCGGTGATCGGCATGGCCGAACTGCTGATCATGAGCCATATGGACCCTGGCCAGAACGAGATGGTGGAAACCATTCGCTGTAGTGGCGAGCATCTACTAAGCCTGATCAACGATATTCTGGATATCTCGCAAATCGAGACCGGCTGCCTCAAGCTGAACCCCCGCTCATTTGACCTTCACGACCTCATTCTTAGTTGCCATAAGATATTTCGCAACCAGGAGATTAGCGGCAAGCTCGCCTTGCAATTCTCCATTGCGGCCGAACTGCCTCAATGGCTCTATGGCGATGACCTCAAACTACGTCAGATCCTGATCAACTTATT
The DNA here is from genome assembly GCA_040399505.1 of Cyanobium sp. GTDB lineage: Bacteria > Cyanobacteriota > Cyanobacteriia > PCC-6307 > Cyanobiaceae > Cyanobium. The sequence goes on along the minus strand of JBBARZ010000015.1, from coordinate 18,213 downwards.
AGGCAACGCCTTCAAATATACCAACGCCGGCACAATTCGGCTATCGACCGAGATGGGTGCCCAGACAGACAACGAGGTGGAGCTTCTGATCCGTGTGACCGATACGGGCATCGGCATTGAAGCGGATCGTCTACCCTTTATCTTCCAGGAAATTTCGCGCCACTGCAATCCCGACCAGACCAGCCAGAGCTCGGGCCTGGGCCTTGCCATCTGTTCCAGACTCTGCCAAAAGATGGGGGGCACGATCACCCTGGAGACACGCGTCGGGGGAGGCAGCTGTTTTACGGTGCGGCTCCCTTTCCTGGTGGCGGAGCAGCCCCGACCCATTCCTGAACCGGCGGTCGCCAGCGATGGCTTCCAGGGGGTGGGGATCCTTGTGGCCGATGACAGCCGCCTCAACCAACGGGTGCTGGAGCTGATGCTTGCCAAGCTGAATCTCCAACCCGAATTGGTGAGCGATGGTGATGCCGCGATTGCTCGTATCGAAGCGGGTGGCATCGACCTGGTGTTTATGGACATCGAAATGCCCCGCCTGGATGGAATGGCGGCGACCCGTAGACTTCGCGCTGCCGGGTTCAGCGATCTCTATGTGATCGCACTCACGGCCTTTTCCTTCAACTCCCTTCAGAAAGAGTGCGTGGACGCAGGAATGAACGACTTGGTAACCAAGCCACTGCGCAATAAAGATCTTATCGAAGCTTTGAACCGTTTTCGTTATTGGAAACATACCAGTTCAATGGAATCTTTTGCATGAGCAACCTGGCACCTGTCATGCCTCCTCAGATTGGCAATCCTTTATGGTAGTATAAGAAAATAATTAAAGCTGTTGTTGTGGAGAATCTCTGTGTCCTCCTGCCATCAGGGTTGTTCAACGCTGAAACTGGCTCGGATGTGCGGGCCCGCATCGTCTCACTGCTGCAGGAGAGCCCAAGAGACATCCTGATCGATTGCCGCGAAGTTGAATTCATGGATAGCAATGGACTCGGCTCTCTCGTGTCCGCTCTCAAGCGGGTACGGGAAGCTGGCAAGCAGTTATATCTCTGCAGCCTCAACAGCCAGTTGCGCATGGTTTTGGAACTGACCGGCACCGATCGGGTATTCACCATCTTTCCGAGTGAGCACGCATGCATGGCATTCGTCTCCAATTCTCAGTCTGATGGCTGAGTCGTGTCCTGCCCCGAATCAGCTCACGTCAGAATGGCCTTGAAGACCGAGTAGTCATCGATAAACGTTGCACCACCAGTAGTTGGGGCAATGCGGTTCAGGAGAGCATCCAGGCCCGCGTCGCTCTGAAGAAGTGCCCGGTTCTCTTCCACCACTTGCATGAACTCCGGCAGGGATCCCATCAGGCCGGCCGAATTGGGAACTTCATAGACGCCATCGCTGAACACCAGCAGGCAGCTGCTATGACCAACTGCAACGGTATCGTTGACATACATTGCCTCTTCGAACAGCCCTAGCCCCGTGCCCTGGCCCCTGAGCCAATGCATCGGCAGTGACCAATCGGCTGGGCAGAGGAGTGCTGGAGGGTGACCCGCTGAGGCGAACCGCAGGGTTCTGGTGGAGCGTTGGAACACCCCGTACCACATGGTGAGATAGCGGCCCTGGTGCTGGTCCATCTGGAAGGCGGCGTTGAGAGCCGTCAGCACCTTCGCAGGATCCCGCAGGTCAACGGGCAGTGTGCGTGATCGCAGCTGGTTGTGGACCGAGATCGAGGGGAAGGCGGCGGCCAGGCCATGGCCCGAAGCATCGGCTAGGTACACCACGAAGTGATCCTCGTCGAGCCAGAAATAGTCATACGAATCGCCCCCCAGCTCATGGGACGGAACAAAACGGGACTCCACCGACACCGGGCCCCTGATCTCTCCCGGCAGCAGGGATCGGACATAGCTGGCAGCCTCCGCCAACTCCTCATCCAGACGCCGCTTCTGCCGCTGGACGTCCTCCGCCAACAGCTTGAGGCGTTGATTGGCCTGGTGCAGGCGGATGCCGGAGCGCACACGGGCTAGGAGCTCGCCGGGGTCGACCGGCTTGCTGAGGAAATCGTCTGCGCCAGAATCGAGTCCGGTGACGCGGTCATCCATCCGGGATCGGGAGGTCAGCAGGATGAAATGGGTCGCCTTGAGAGCGGGATCCGCCTTGAAGGCCCTGCACACATCGAGGCCATCCATGGCCTCCATCAACCAGTCACAGAGAATCACCGTGGGAGGGAAGAGGCGTGCCTGCTCTAGGGCTCGCTCTCCCGAATCAACGCTAAGGATGCGGTAGCCCTGCGTCCTGAGACGGATCGCGAGAACACGCGAATGGATGCGATCGTCATCCACCAACAGGATCATGGACGGCTCGCAAGCCTGCTCAGGTGACGAGAGCTGATCGAAAGGCGTCATAAGAAGGCCATCAGCAGCCGACGGGACGGCGCTCCCTCAGGGCATTACCCACCAATGCCGCCTCGCTGAGCATCTGATCCACGAGGTTCTGGGGCCACTGCTGCGGCTCGAAACGCAGACCTTCCTCGACCTGGCCGCCCAAGGAAGCCAGCCGCAGAGCCCCGAGGCTGGCGCTGGGGGAACGCAACGCATGGGCGGCCTTGATCATGGCCTTGGCGTCCTTGTGGTGGTTAGCCATCACGATGGATGACACCAGAGGCTCCGCGTCGCAGAGGTAGGCATCGATCAGCTCGCGAACAACGCTGTCGGTCTCCTTGCCGATGATGTGCTGCAGTTCATCCCAGGCCGCAGCGTCGATCGGATCAGCTTGGCCGGGAGCGGCCACAATCTCGGATCCGGCTGTGAGTCGGAGGGCGGGGCGCACCTGGCGCCTCACCCACACTGAGGGGTGGAAAGGCCCACGCCAGAAGGCAAGCGTGCCAAGCCCATAGAGAAGGGACTGCCAACAAAGACCATGGTGCTGACGATGATTGGCAACGGGAGCAGTGATCTCGCCGTGCAGAAGTTGCGGATAGGTGAAAGAATTTCGCACAGCAGAAATTTTGCTCTTAATCTCACGCACCATTGTCTTCATTAGGAAACCTCTATCCAGCTCAGCATAAGAAGCCAAAGGGAGCCGTACATGGAGTGCGGCATGCAGAAAAGACTCAAAGGTGCAGACGATGACGCTTGAATACCATTGCCCAGCAATCAAGTCCCCCATCGTGCAGACCCTTGAGATCGCCGAAGGGCACAAGCGGATTCGCCGCCGGTTGGATTGGCGCCACGATTGGGTGTTGAATCAAATAGGAAACTGCAAGGAGAAACTCAGCACCCTGTGGTCGCCCCAGTAGGCCTGTCCGATGAACAGGCCAGGCGACACCTCCCGGATCTCATCGCGAATCTTCTGGGCCAGAAATGAGGTTTTCGAATAGTCCAGAATGATGGCCTCCTCTCCTCGGCAAAACCAACTCTTGCCATGTGAAAGAGTGGCCTTCACCAGGCGCAGGCGGAGCGCGCTCACCAGGTTGAGAAGGTATCCCTGGTCGCGGTAAAACACCTTGCCCTGCCAGGCCAGCGCTCGCACGAACCAGGTGATCAGGCGATTCACCGGTGTGGTGTCGAAGAAAAGCACCTGCCCTTCAGCTACGCCATCGGGGATTGGGCCCATGGGGGCCTGGCGGTAGAGGGAATCGAGCTCGGCGGGAGACCTGTGCAACAGATCCTCAGAGGTCATGACCATGGATCGAGATGTTTGTTACGGGGGTTAGGGGGTTGAGGGCTACCCGGCAAACCGGATCAGGCGTTCGGGAAAACTCAAAGGCCACCGTGCCCTGCGGAACGCCCATGGGGCACGGTCGGCAAGCGACCCGCCAGGATCGTGGCCAGGTGAACATCAGGACGTGAATCGAATAATCCCGATCGACAACCAGAAGGATTCTCTTGCCAGGTATGGGAAGCGTCACCGCTCCGCTCCCGGCGTAGCGCTCCGCCAACCGCTGACACCAAGCCGTGAGGATCGCGCTCGGTCCGAACTCCAGAGTCCCGTTCACCATGCTTTCGCTTTGCATGCTCATCACCCTGGAGGTTGTGGTGATTCACAGTGCCGCAACAACGCCAACGTTCTTCTTGTCATAGTCATGTTGTTTAAGCAGCTTAATCTCGCGGGTGGAAAGCTTACCGGGGTGCTGGGAGATCAGAGACATTTCCTCCGCCTTGGCAAACAGCTCGCTCTCCGATGCACCTCCTTCAGGCATGAAAAACACAGCATCGGACATGCGAACACGGCCATCGCCATCGTGATCCACATAGATCAGATGATCGGTGAGATCAACCAGATAGAGTTTAATACCATCACTAACACGATAGATCTCGTAGCTCTCGAGTCCATTACCAGTCCAATGGGCTTCAAGGTATGGCGCACCGGCACCAAAATCAAAGAGGTTTTCTTCACCGTAGTCGACATGAGACTCAATAGGGTGTGGAAGATTGGTTTTCATGTTGCTAAATATATTTGGTCGCTCCCTCCCTTGGAGATACTCCCGAATCTCATCGCCGCCAAAATGAGCGAGAAGATGCTCGAAGGTGACCGCGTTGACGATGTTGGCTCCTGTTGGTGTGACATTCTCTGGCCCCGCGTACTTAGTAAGCCACTCGTTATGCATAAATCGCGTCGAGGCCTCCATCACAAAGTTCATAAAGGTTGGGTTTGGCACTGCATAGCCGTCAGGCCTGAATTCATCAGCGAGCTGTCCCATTCCAGTCGTTAAGAAAAGCTCACCGCTTGCTTCGTTATAGGGACCAAAAAGCTTATTCCAGCGTTGGATAACTTTCTGTGCCTCAGGCGAATCTGGATCTTTGAAGAGTTCACGGTAACTCTTGAGACCCGGAATGTTTAGACGTTCGAGGAAATGATTATAGTTTCCCGTCCCACGATCCAAGCCCCGTTGAACATCGGTTTCACCGATGCGTGTGGTACCTCCTGCAGTTGCCAGGTGGGCGAACTGAGGCGGATAGTTGTTGAGAGTAAACGCCCCCATTGATGTATTCATGAGCATGTGGGCGATGGGCCCGATGCCTTCACGTTGGAGAAGTTCGTTTCCAACTGAGCCGAAGGTATCAATGAGGGGAATAAACTCTCCGCCGACCTCTGGCTGGCCTTGCCTCTGAATACTGCAGAGCGCCCGATCAAATCCATCGGGCTGAGCCGCGTGACCTACCGGACGATACGTTTCTGAAAAATCGAGCCCTTTGAGCTCCGGTTCCGAGAATAACTCTGCAATCTTCGGGTTGCCAGCGAGGCCGTGGAGCACTGGGTGAGTGCCCTTGCGAAGCGGATCGTGCACAAGCCTCTGACGAAGCGGTTTGCGCCCCTGCAAGAGACCAAACTGGTTGCTGTGCAAGCCCCTGGTTGCGGTCTCATGGCCAAAGAGCATCGGCGTCCAATACGCTGTATGCACCTTGGCCCGCGTCTGAATAACGATGTTTGCCGCCTTCCAATACAGTTGATTATCTGTGAAATCAGGATGCCGCTTGACCAATATATCGCAGACAAGATTATGAAAGCGTACGTATAAGGTTCGGATCAGTATGACGCCAAGAGTCATGTTCTGATCGATGCCAGTCTGGATCGTTTTGGCACCACTGTCGTGCTCGATGGTGGGCAGCCACTTACCATCTTGAAGGTAGATCTTCCCACCCGGTAGCATTTCGCCACTGGCAGGATCAGTGCGCATTCTCTTCACTGCCTCAGGGGTGCTGCCGCGTTCGGGGCTTCCATCCCATGCATTCGTTGTGGAGGACAAGACCGCGCCGCTAAGGGGATCCACCTCATTGGCGCGGATCCAGACCCACTCGAGACCAAGCTGGGCCTCCGGAGAGCCTGGTGCCACCGGTATTGCTCTCTTCTTATTCTCATCAAAAGCAGGCATGAGCACATCATGAGGCAAATCAAACAAGTGGTCGATCGCGAACACGTTGAGGTGATCTGCGGTCTTTCGTGTGCCAGCTGCATAAAGTTCCGACTGAGCGATCTCAGCAGAAGAGGGCAACAGATGTTCGTAGCCGTTGGGCTTATCGCCCAACCCACCATGGATTGGAATCGGTTGGCCCACAGCCCCCGCAGTTGGGCGATCAGGATCGGTGAAAAAACCAGCCGGGCCAGGGTATTTGACGGTGTAACTTGAACTCACGCCTGGTTGGGCCTTCATTGAATCCGGGATATTTCTGCCCGCAAGGAGTTCATCTCGGTCGCTCGCAAGACGAAGCAAACCAATCGTTGAGGGAAGATACGTCCAGATTCCGTGGCGCATCGCCTGGCGATAAGGGTCGAAGCGCGAAAATGTGGCGTCCGCGCCTTTAGAAACTCCTCGCGCCATGGTTTGAACCAGGTCATAGGCTGCACCCATAACAAAGTTGGCACCCTTTCGCCAGATCGAAGGCTGTGGGATATAGACATCGATGGACTCCTCCTTGAGATCCATGATGTCGGAATAAGGTCCCTCGCGGAATTCGCGCAGCACCCTCTCTGCATCGCCAGAGCGGTAGGCGTCGGTGATAGGACTTTCACGCTCTACCGATTCACCGTTCTGGGCCGCCTGCTCCGTGAGCCATGCTCGATCCTTCCACCAGTTTGCGCGGCCAGCAGCAGGGAATCGTTCTCCTAATTCACGAAAGAGTGTGGCTGCTCCATGCGGGTCACCACTTTCGAACTGTGCAAGGGCGAGGAGTTCAAGATCGGTTTGCGTAGCTGTTCCGTCGGCCCTCTTGGCATTCAGAAGCGCAATGGCCTGGGAATGGTTCCCTGCATTCATCGCCTCAAGTGGATCGCTCGTTTGGAGGTCGGGCGTCTGCGTACCTAGCTGGACATTTCCCACCCCACTAAAAGGGCACTTCCCACTTGCCATCGCCATGGTCTCCGGTTACATGTTTAGAACTTAAGACAGGATGTGGCTCCTAAGTGCAAATCGAAATCCTTCTTACGGTAAAGGCCAACAAAACATCGTCCGCCCAACTGGTGACCACCCAAGTCTTGTTCTCAGCATCGGGGCCGCTGAACTCAGATTAGTTTTATGGGATACTTTTAAGGGCCTGAGAAATAATCTCATACTCACACAGCTGAGCGGGTTTTTCAATAGAAAATACGAGTTTCACGCCCAAAAGCTTAGGGAAGCTCTCGCTCAAGGCCCCCAGCACCAAAGCCTCCGGCTCTAGGCCCACCCGCAGACCGGCCACAGCCGTTTAAGGATTGACTCCAGCAGCTCGGGGTTCTCGCCGATGCAAGCCTTCGCACTTGGGCTGCGGGCCAAGCCTGGTGCGCCTGCGGTCAGGCTTAAATCAATTTTTTGAAGAGAAGTCATTATTCAATACGTGCAACTCTAATCGAAAAACGGCGACCATCCTATTGGTATTGACTCTTTCATCAGAATTTGCAGTCATCGCGCTTTAATGGCATGGAGGGGATAAGTTCCCTTCACGTGTTCCTGCAGTAACTCATCATGGATGCAAAAGCAAAGATCTCTTCGAAAGTTTTTCGCAAGCCCAGAAGAGTATCGATCACGATTCCTCACGCGACTTACCTGTTACTCGAACGTCGTTGCTATGAGGAAGGAAGATCCTTGTCTGGCTTGTCTGCATACCTACTTGAACGAATGTTAAGTGATGATTACTATTTAGCAATCGCGACAAACAAGAACGCCACTCAAAATCTATGGAAGACCTCAAAGCAAGGGGAATCCGAAAATGTTTCCACACCTCCAACCATGGTGCGTCATGCCCAGCATCAACCTGCCTAAAGAAATCGTTCTACTGACGCTCTCTTGTCTGCAATGGACTCCAGATGGAGAACTGTGCGCAGAGGACAGGTTGGTATTGATCTCCTTCTTCAGGCAGGTCGATCCACGCCTGGTGGAATAGCCATAAAGAGGAGGTTACCCTACTCGGGGCACACCGCAGACCCAAGCGGTGCCACGCAGGTTTGCAACAGAAACGTAGCGAATGGATAGAGGACGGAGAACTGATATGGACAAAACTTTTTTGTCCTAAGCTAATTCCCAAATGAGAGTGAAGATGATGAAGCCTCAAACGCCCGGGCCCGACGTCAGGCATGTCGCAAGCACGCCCGAAGGATGTGACATCAGCAGAGATGAAGATCTCGGGTTTGTTGTTGCCTGTGGGGAGGAAGGGAAAGCACAAAGACGTGTGCCCACGCTGTCGGCCGCTTATGCGATCTGCCAACAGCTGATGCCGAGGCAAGCAAACTGCCGCTGAAATCATGGGAATGCAAGCGACATCGCCCCCCATCGCCCCATTTGCTGATCGCGAGGCTCGCGCCAGGGCGCTGCTGGCGCAGCTCAACCTCGACGAGGTGCCACATCATTGCAGGCATCGATGACTCTTGCCTGGGTCTCAACAACGAATGGGCTTCACCACGCCACCGGGCTACCAGTAGAACCCAGCAGGTTGGGCTGGCTCGCCCCTCGTCAGCGTGGACGGCAACAGGTCAGGACAAAGATCTTGCGACTTGAGGATGGCAGAGAAATTGAGTTGATTCTCCAAAAGGCAGGCATGTCCACTATCTGGAAGGTGAACGATTGTGGTGTTTGGAAGATGGCGTGCCAATCGCTTAGCCTCACGTTGGGAAGGCAAAAGTCGATCCGCCTCTGAGGCCAGGATCAAAACAGGCTGACGAACGTGATCAAGTGGCAGATCCTCCAGGCGGAACCGCCTGAGCAATGCCAATCTCCAGGCAGCGCTTTGAGGCCTCACAGCCTGCATGGCAGCCAGCAGCTGATGCCGTGTGGGCCTGCTGACCCGATGGGATGCAATCAGAAGATTGCACAGACTGAGGGTGGAGAGCTGGTAGATCGGCGTGGGCAACAGCTGAGTCAACGAGCTGCATGCGCCGATCCAGGGTTGACGCTGCGCTGATGAGGCGGGATTGACCAAAATCAACTGGTCACACAGGTTCGGAAAGCGCGTGATCAATCTCAACGCCAAACAACCACCAAACGATTCACCACAAACGGTGGTCATTCGCCCAGGATGCCGTTGCTGCTCCATCCTGATCAGAGCGGCGACTTGCTCGGTCAGTTCGTCCCATCCACTGAGGTCGTCTGGAGGAATAGATAAGCAGCGAATGTCAAAGCCAGTGCTGAGTCCAGCAACCTGTGGTTGCAACAACGTACCACTGCCATCCATACCTGGCAAAAAGACAAACAGCGGTCGAGATGGTGTTACAGGTGTACAAGCAATGAGGCGCAAGGCCCTGGATGTTGTGATCATGGTTTGGGAGCATTGATCAGTCTCATTGGGCCAACATCTCAGCGATCTGGCTCCAACAGGCTTGGGTGAGTTCTCGGGCTGCAGTAGCTCCGCTGCTGCCTCGATACCGAGATCTCCAACCCTCATCGATCAGTAGAGGATGGCCAAACAGAACATCAACGTTCCTGTAGAGGATTGCAGAATGCCAACCGCCGTTTTGAAACAGTGCTTCCGATGGATCGAAGCGCCGAAACAGGGCAAGCGGAGCAAGCCTTCCCTGGTTTTCCTCCCTCGAAGCAATGGCAACCGGCAGGATCGCAAGGCCATCCACCGGCACCCTCAGGGCAAGATGGGCAAAACCCCTGTAGAACGGGCTGAGCTGATAGGGGGCGTTGACCTTAACCATTGGATCCGCACCCTCAGGAAACACGCCCACCACCTGATTCGCTTGTAGAAACATGGCAGATTGCCGGAAGAACGACATCTGTCTTCGTTGATCAGCCTCGAGTGGGAAGGCGCCCATCAGCGCAATTGCCTGCTGCAGTAGCGGTACTTGACTCATGTAATAGTGACAGACGAATCGCACAGGGCGGCTGATCGCAGTCATGAGCAAGGGAGCATCAAGCAGGCTGCGATGGTTGCTGACAATAAGAAGTCTATTTTTGGTAGGTATTCTCTCAAGATTATGCAATGACGCTGATACCCCTAAGGCATCCAGCAGGCTGCGAGACAGTTGCAAGGGGATGGTGCGTTTCATGTTTGCTGTCTTGCCACTCAGTCTTGGGCCAAGAGAAGGGTCGGTGCACGCGTCAAGCCTGACGGTGCCGATGCAAGTGCGGTTTGGGCGGGGCTTGGGTGGATATCCGCGGCGCTTCACGTTACTTAACGAAGCTTGCCATGATTTTTGAAAGCGTTCCATCTCATGACCAAGGCCATCCTGGTTGAGCTGTTCGGGGGCTTCATGGCCGCCTGCTTCGCCCTCTGGTTCGTCGCTTTGGGCAGGCCCTCCTCAAGGTCTGCAGCTCTGGCTGGGCTCACGGCAGTGGTTCCTGCCGTTCGCGCCTATCTGCAGCGCCCAAGTTTGTTGGCTTCCGTCGGTCTGCTGCTGCTGCGGCTGAGCATCGGCGGGCTGATGATTCACCACGGACAGGAGAAGCTCGCCGATCCCCAGCAGTTCGCCAACACCTATGTGGCCTCGCTGCACCTGCCCTTCCCTCTGTTCTTCGCCTACGCAGCCGGCTTCTCGGAGCTGATTGGCAGCTGGCTGGTGATCCTTGGCCTGCTGACGCCCGTGGGTGCCCTGGCCCTGAGCGGCACGATGACAGTGGCGGCCTATCAGCACATCTCCACCGCCGGCTTCAACATTTATGTGCTGGAGCTGGTGCTGCTCTATCTCGGCGGCAGCCTCACCCTGCTCTTCAACGGCCCCGGTCGCTACTCCTTCGATGCCGGCATCGTGCCGGCGTTGCTCGACGACCTCAGCACGGACAATCACTCCGAGAATGCTTTCTCCTCACAGGACGCTGACGAGCTGCGCGCCATCCCGGTGACCGTCAACTCCAGCCCTCGGGGATGAGCGGGGCGCGTCGTTGCGCTGCAGAGATGCCTGTCGAAGGCAGCGGTGGCCCAGCGGGCACGACAACAACAACGCGCTTTTCAGCCTTTGATCCGCAGCTGGACACACCAGGCAGCTGATTGCATCGAGCTCCCGCGCGGTGCCGCATATGGGAGAGCAGCTGCTGCGGGCCTCGGCTTTTCAGGTGAACACTGGGAAATGGATGCATGGGGCCGGGAAATGCGGTCAGCGATTAACAATTCTTTGCACTAGGGTGATGGAAAGAGCTCGACACCCTTGAACGACCTTCTGGCTGCTGTCTACCTGATCTGCTTTGCGCTCATCGCCGGTGGAGCTTTTGCGTTAATGAGTCAGAACCTGCGCGGCTCCGCTTCGCTGGCTTCCCAAAGAAGTGGCACCAAGCCAAGCCGCCATCCCGAAGCTCCCGAGCCCGGTGACGAAGTCCTCTACGTCGACCTCAGCCGGGAGCGGCTGGAGCAGCTCTATCAACAGGCATCGTAAGTCATCAGCTCATTACAGGGGTGTCTCACCGAGAGGTGTGCCTCAAGGCCCCGATGGCTCAGAAGCTTGAGCCCTGTCGCGGTGCAGTGGGTGACAGGCCTCGATGGGTGCGAACACCGGGTCCCACTCCCCCTCTATCGCTTTGCCGTTGGGGTGCAGCTGGACCTTGAGGGCGGCATCGGTGCGAACCTTCTCGCAGGCAGCTGTCAACCGTCACGCCGGCCAGCAGCTCGTCGTCGTCTGCCGCCATCGCTTCCGTCGAGCATCAGAGTGTCTTCTTCTGCCTCGCCCTGCTGCTGCTCTTCTGGCTCCAGGCGTAGCAACAGCGTGCTGTCGTCCAGCACATCGATTTGGCCTGCCGCTCCGGCGAACTGGGGATGGTCCCGCTAAAAGGCTGCGCGCAGCGCTTGGTGGATCAGGTCTGGGCAGAGGGAACCGACCGCCGCCTTCATCGGTTGGGTCAGGACGCCTTGAACTCTGGCGTGACCATCAGTCGGTAGGTGTGTCTGTCTGTGGAGTGGGGGGAACCAAAGCGTCGAGCCGGTTGGCCATGTGGGCAACTGGAATCATCAAAAGGAAGGCCAGAGAGCACTGCCACCATTGCTGCAGGTTCAGTGGTGCCGTGCCGAAGAACCCATTCATCGGCTCCCACTGGCTGAACAGCACCTGCAGCAGCAGCGCAGCCGCAAGGCCGAGCAGCAGCGGCGGTGAGCGCCACAGGGCGGAGGCCAGCCGGCCCCAATGCCAGGGCAGGTGCTGGGCCACTTCGCTGAGGCTGATCAGGTAGGCCACCCGCGAGAGCACCAGGGTCTGCACCGCCATGGTGCGGGCGATGGCGCGATCGCCGCTCTGGCTCTCGGCCCAGAAGAACATCGCGAAGATCACCACCCAGCTGAAGGCAGACACCAGCAGCAGCCGCTGCAGCAGCGGGCGGTTGAGCAGGGGGCGATCCGGCCGCTGGGGCGGGAGGTGCATCAGCCCGGGCGCCTTCGGCTCAAAGGCCAGCGGCAACGACATCGTGAGCGAGTTGACCATGTTCAGCCAGAGCACCTGCAGGGCGGTGATCGGCAGCTCCAGCCCCATCAGGGCGCTGAGCAGGATGGTGAAGGATTCGCCGCCATTCACCGGCAGGCAGAAGGCCATGGCGCGGTGCAGATTGAGGGCCACGCCGCGCCCTTCCTCCACCGCTGCGGCAATGGCGGCGAAATTGTCATCGGTGAGCACCATGGCGGCGGCGTCCCGGGCCACGGCGGTGCCGCCGGCTCCCATGGCGATGCCGATGTCGGCCTGGCGCAGCGCCGGAGCATCATTGACGCCATCGCCTGTCATGGCGACGATCTGCCCGCTGCCCTGCAGGCTGCGCACCAGCTCCAGTTTCTGCGCCGGTGCCATGCGCGCGAACACATCGGTCTGCAGAGCCACAGCGTCGAGCTGATCCGCAGGCAGGGCCGCCAGGCCTCGGCCATCGATGGCGAGTGGCTCCGGCCGGTGGCCGATCCCCATCTGGCGGGCGATCGCGGTGGCGGTGCGGATGTGATCGCCGGTGATCATCTTCACGGTGATGCCCGCGGCCCGGCAGGCGGCCACCGCGCGCGTGGCCTCGGGACGCGGCGGATCGGCCATGCCCTGCAGGCCCAAAAAGGTGAGATTGGCTTCAATGTGGTCATGCCGCAAAGACGCCTGCTCGGGTTGCGCCTGCCCCATGGCGAAAGCCAGTACCCGCTCCCCCTGGCCGGCCATGGCGTCGACGGCGGCATGAATGGCAGCGGCATCCAGGGGTTCCGGCTCACCGTTGCTGTCGCATTGCCAGCGGCAGCGGGGCAGCACCGCCTCCAGCGATCCCTTCACCAGAATCCGCTCGCTGCCGTGCAGGGTGGCCATCACCTGCAGCTCGGCTTCAAAGGGAAGGGCATCGCGGCGGGGGTGGCGGCGATGGGCCTCCGCATGATCGAAACCGGCCCGCTGAGCCGCCGCCAGCAGGGCGGTTTCGGTGGGATCCCCCACCAGACCCTGATGGCGGCTGGGTCTGGCATCGCTGCAGAGCAGACCGGCCAGGAGCAGCTCGCGCAGGGCCCGATTCATTGCGAATGGGTCGGGTGGCTGCAGCCCGGCGGGGGAGCCATCCGGCCAGAGCTCCTCCAGCTGCAGTCGCTGCCCGGCTGCGTAGAGCTCCTGCACCGCCATGCGGTTCTGGGTGAGGGTGCCGGTCTTGTCGGAGCAGATCACCGTGGCACTGCCGAGGGCTTCCACCGCGGGCAGCTTGCGGATGATCGCGTGGCGCCGGGCCATGCGGTGCACGCCGATCGCCAGGGTGATCGTGACGATGGCCGGCAACTCCTCCGGGATGGCACTCACGGCCAGGGCCACAGCGGCATCAAACATCTCGCCGCCGCTGCGACCTCTGGCCAGGCCCACCAGCGCTGTGAGCATCGACAGACCCAGCACAAACCGGAGAACGGTGACGCTGAAGCGCCCGAACTTGCGCGTCAGCGGTGTGCTGAGCATGGAACCCCGCTGCAGGGAAGCGGCCAGATCTCCCAGTTCGGTGGCATCACCGGTGGCGACCACCAGCCCACGCCCCTGGCCAGTGGTCACGAAGCTGCCGGCATAGGCCATCCCGTAGCGCTCCGCCAGGGGGGCATCAACCGGATCGGCGGCGATGGCCTTGGCGACCGGCAGGGATTCGCCGGTGAGGCTGGATTCATCCAGCTGCAGGTTGCGCACCTGCAGCAGCCGCAGGTCGGCGGGCACCTGATCGCCTGCGGACAGGAGCACCACATCGCCGGGCACCAGGCGCTGGGCCTCGAGCCGCTGCTGCTGCCCGTCACGCAGGACTTCGTTGTCGGAACGGATCTCGAGGGCAAGGGCCCCGATCGAGCGCTCGGCGCGGCTCTCCTGCACAAACCCGATCACCGCATTGATCACGGTGACGCTCCAGATCACCGCCGCCTCACGCAGCGAGCCGGTGAGGGCCTTGACCGCGCCGGTGATCAGCAGGGCATAGAGGAGGGGGGCATGGAACTGGGCCAGAAACTGAAGCCACAGCGGCCGTTGCTGCCGGCGGGTCAGCCGGTTGGCCCCCAGGTGCCGCAGCCGCTCCTGAGCGTCGCTGCTGCTCAGGCCCCGGGCGGGATCAACCGCCAGCCGCTCCTGCAACTGCTCGGCGGTGAGGACATGGGAACCATGCAGCTGCAGGTCCATCGGTGATGGCTCATGGGTGACTGAGGGCTTGCTGGAGGGCTTCGTAGCGACTGGGGAGGATCGACACACCAGAGATCATGGCGACCCCCATCCGATTCAGCCGCGCCAGCGGCTGATCTGCAGACACCACGATGACGACGCTTCGGCCCTGCTTGCGGCTGTCCAGACAGAGGGTCTCGATGGCCAGGGCGGCCGTCACCCCCAGAAGTGGGACATCGCTGAGGTCGAGGACCATCGTCTGAAACGCGCCGATGGCATTGAGTTTCTGAGACAGGACTTTGCCTGCACCGAAGCTCAGTGGACCGCTCATCTGCAGCAGCAGCAGCTGATCGCCTGCCTGGCGGAGGAGCTGCTGCTCCTCGGGCGAGAGCAGGCCTGCCTCCTCCGGTTCAACTCCGCCACGGAGACTCCGTGCCGCCTGCTTCTGCTGCTCGTTCTGGCGTTGCAGGCTGAACAGGTTGGCCAGAAACATCCCCACCAGCACGGCGGTGATCAGATCCCAGAACACCGTGAGCAGGAGCACCAGCCACATCAGCGCGGTGGTGCGCAGAGACAACCGTGGTGCGCGAAACAGGAAGGACCAGTCGATGATGTCTAGGCCGACCTTGAGCAGGATTCCGGCCAGCAGAGCCAGCGGAATCGGACTGGCCAGAGGCCCGGCCCCAAGGCAGATCAGCAGCAGGACAACCGCATGGGTGATGCCGGAAAGCCTGGTGCGGCCGCCCGCCTGCACATTCACCACGGTGCGCATGGTGGCGCCTGCTCCAGGCAGACCGCCCAGCAGCGCCGCCGCCGTGTTGCCGATGCCCTGGCCGATCAGTTCGCGATCGGAGTTGTGATGCGTGCGGGTGACACTGTCGGCCACCAGTGAGGTGAGCAGGGTGTCGAGCGAACCCAGCAGGGCCAGGGTGATGGCCCCGCTGATCAACAGTTGCAGATCACCAAGGGGGAAGCGGGGCCAGCTCAGCTGCGGCAGGCCACTCGCCATGGGGCCCAGCCTGGGCAGAGCCTCATGGGGCAACGCGATCACCGAGAGCAGGGTCCCCACCACCAGAACCACCAGTGGGGCAGGAAGCACCTTGCTCCAGCGGCGCGGGTAAAGCATCACGGCCGCGAAGCTCAGCCCCCCCACCAGCATTGCCAGACCATTGATCCCCGGCAGCGCACCGGGGAGCGCTGTCAGCAACACCGGAATCGAACCGGAGAGCTTCAGGCCGAGCAGCGGCGGCAGCTGAAGGATCACGATGATCACGCCAATGCCCGACATGAAGCCGGAGATCACCGTGTAGGGCATGAAGGTGAGGGTCTGACCAAGCCGCAGCACACCCATCAGCACCTGCAGCAGCCCGGCCAGGGCCGCGATGCCGAAGGCCAGAGGCAGGGCATCTTCGATCCCATAGCGCCGCGTGAGCACAGCCAGCAGGCCTGTCATCACGACGGTCATCGGTCCAGTAGGACCGGAGACCTGGGTCGCGGTACCGCCCAGCAGGGCTGCCAGGAAGCCCAGCACGATGGCTCCGTAGAGACCCGCCAGGGCACCGGCTCCTGAGGCGACGCCAAAAGCCAGCGCCAGAGGCAGGGCCACCACGGCAGCGGTGAATCCGCCGGCCAGGTCGCTTCGCCAGTGCTGAAGCGTCAGTTGGGGCTGAGGGGAGGGAGCCATCAGTGGGCCGCCTGGGCCAGGCGCAGGTCGCCCCAGGCGATCTGCAGAATGCCGGTAAGGATCCCAGCGGCAAGCAGGTCCTGCAGGGCCAGCCCTTCTCCCAGGCCGTTGCCCTGCTGCACCAGACCCGTCATCAGGCGACCACCCACGATCGACAGGGGTACCGAGAGAAGGAAGGCTCCAAACAGGCCCACGCGCGAATCCACGCCGGCAATACCCGAGAAGGCGATCGCCTCGGGGATCATCGCGAAGGCCACCACCAGGCCCGAGAGGATATCGCGATGGGGTTTGCCCCACCAAGCCTTGAGGACATCGGTCACGTCATCCGTCCAGTGATCGGGTGCAGTCGCACTGAGACAGGCGGGTCCCGCTATGGACCCATGGCCTCAGCGAAGGACCGCAGCCGTTACGGGGGACTGATCAGCATGTGTTGACCTTATCAGCGCCGGGTTGATCGCCCGGGTTGACTGCAGCAAAGGCAACGGTGGTCGGATGCCAGGCCATCTGTTGGTGCCGGCATTGCGGAGGCAACCATGAGTGATCAGACCCTGAACGAGCAGTTCGAGCTCGACGCCCGCTGCGATCAGCCCTTCCTCGTGCTGACCTTGGCCGCAGGAGTCATCGCCACGCTGGGCCTCCTGGCCAACAGCAGCGCCGTGGTGATCGGCGCGATGTTGATCGCCCCCTGGATGCTGCCGCTGCGGGCGGCGGCCTTCGGGATCCTGCAGGGGCGCCTACTGCTGGTGGGACGGGCTCTCCTGACCCTGCTGATCGGTATCGCGATCACGGTGGCGTTCTCGGTGCTGCTCGGCGCAGCGGTAGGCCTGCCGATCCTTGGATCGGAGGTGGTGGCCCGCACCCAGCCAAATCTGCTGGATCTGGGTGTGGCCCTGGTGGCTGGAGCGATCGCCGCCTATGCCGCGGTGAGCAGCAAGGCCATCAGCTCCCTGGCCGGCACTGCGATTGCCGTGGCGCTGGTACCACCGGTGTGCGCCTTTGGCCTGCTGCTAGCCAAGGCGCAATGGAGTGAGGCGCTGGGGGCTGCCCTGCTGTTTGCCTCCAACCTGCTGGGAATCCTCAGCGGAGCGCTGATCACCCTGGCGGTGTGCCTGCCGGAGCTGCGGATCAGGCTCTGGCGCAGTCGCCTGGGGCTGGTGAGCCTTTTGCTCACGGTGCTGCTGCTGATCCCCCTGACGGGCAGCTTCCTGGCGCTGATGGCCAAGGCCAGAAAAGCAGCGGCCCTCGATCAGATCCAGCAGGCGATCACAGCCTCTCTCAAGAACCGTACGATCACCCTGGGGCAGGATTCCGAACTGATCAATGTGCGCATTGACTGGAGCCAGAATCCACCCTTGATCCGTGCGGCTGTGCGTGTCACCAATCCACGGTTGCCCACCCCCCGGCAGGTGGCTGCGGTTCAGAAGTCCATCAACGACCAGCAACCGATTCGCTATCGGCTGATTGTTCAGCGGGTTTCTGTCGACGTGGTTGGCCCCGAGACAGAACCGAACCCCTCTGAGTTGCTCCCTCAGGTGGACCTTCGCGATCCAGCCTCTCCCGAGGTGTTCAACAACGTGCCCGCCACTCCTGATCGCCAGGTCCCAGAGTGAGGTTGTGCAAGGTGGGTTGCGAGCCACCGGGCTCCTCTCCATCCCTGTGCGCAGCGGCAGCAGGTTGAGCCGCTCCACCACGGGTGTGGCACGAGAACTCAGGACTGGATCGCCAGAGGCGGATGCGTTGATGTCCTTTGCGTGGACAGGGAGGGATGGCTCACGGCTTCCACGGCGGTGAGCAGGGCGGAGCCGACCAGCAAGGCGGCGAAGCCCTGGCGGAGGCGCCGATCCGGCAGGTGGGGCGCCAGCCGTTGACCGATCAGCGCACCCAGCGCGCCGCCCAGCAGCAGGGGGAGCAGCACCGCGAACACCCACAACTCCACGGTTTCGCTGACGAATCCCGCCTTCACCCAGCTGCCGCCGATCCAGCTCCCCGCCAGTGCGGGCAGCCCCAGCTGCCGTGCCGGGCATCCAGGATCACCGGCGTGCCGGCGGCCACGGCTGCGCGGAGGCGCAGATGCAGCAGGGCCT
>JBBARZ010000014.1:0-31085 GCA_040399505.1 Cyanobium sp. | reverse complement strand
GATCGTTCATGCAGATTGCTGAGCTGAAGCTCTCCGGAAGTCAATCCAGCACGCCCGCAACGCAGACGGTGAAGCCCATTGATGATGTGACTGGGCAGGTATATCAGCAGGTTGAGGGTGCAGGTGGAGTCAAGCTGGTGAAGGATGTTAACCAGGGGTATTTTGCGCAGATAGGGAACGCAGCACCGGTGAAGATCATGTACGGGGGAACGCAGGTGTATCAGGGGATGTTCAGTGAATGGGAGGCTTTGGGGGCGGAGAGTGTCGGTAGAGACAATTATTTGACCTGGGTCAACCTGACGGGCAATTATTTGCAGCAGTGGACATTGGATGGGAATTGGAACTTTCTGTCTTCGCAGGGGCAGGTGGGAATGAATAGCTTGGAAGGGAGGGCCCAGGAAAGCAAGTTTGGGCAGGATTTCAATGGGGATGGGGTGATTGGAAGGGTGATCGGGGCTTAACTCCAACCACTCAATACAATCTTTCCGAGACTGTGGCCTTCCTGGAGCAGGCTGTAGGCCTCATTCAATGTTGCCGCAGAAATTGGCGCCATGAACGTTCGCGCAGTAGTCACCAATGACTCCCTTTCTGCAGCAGATGCCAGGAAGTCCAGAATTCGCCCTTGCTCTTCCATGTCTGGCGTTTGGAACTGGGACCGGGTGAACATGTATTCCCAGCAGAAACGCACGCTTTTGCTCTTCAGGAGATTGAGATCCAGGCCTCCCTTGCTGCTCACCAGCGCCACGATTCCCCCCTGAGGTTGGATGCGCTCCGCCATCAACTCCCAGTAGCGGTCCGTGTCGTGAAAATTGGCGATGGCATCCACGGTGTCCAGTCCCAAGGTGTCGAGCTGGGGGCCGATCGGCAGGCTGTGATCCACCACCCATTTGGCACCCAGTTGCTGCACCCATGCCTGGCTTTCCGCCCTGGAAGCGCTGGCGATGACGTGAAGCTCAGCTCGCCGGGCCAACTGGATCGCCATGGAACCCACCCCACCTGCCCCTCCCAGGATGAGCAATGTGCGGCCCCGATCGCCCCCCTCTGGATCTAAACCCAGGCGCTCAAACAGCGATTCCCAGGCCGTCAGACCCGTGAGCGGGAGGGCAGCAGCCTCGGCGAAGGAGAGATTGGCCGGCTTGCGGCCTGCCAGGCGGGCATCCACCAGCACACTCTCCGCTTGGCAGCCCGACCTGTGGATGGCCCCGGCGAACATCACCCCATCGCCGAGGCGGAATTTCTGCACTGCGTCTCCGATGGCTTCCACCACACCCGCGGCATCCCAACCCAGCACCTGGGGCGGGGCGCCTGGGGCCAGGGTGCTGCGCACTTTCAGGTCCACTGGATTCACGGCCACCGCTTCCACCCGCACCCGCAGGTCGTGGGGGCCCGGCAGGGGCGGAAAGGGGATGGAGGTGTCCTGCAGGATCCCTTCCGGATGCTCAGGACTTGGCCCCAGGGTGGTGATCGCCTTCATGGCTCCTCCTTTAGGCAAATTTGCCAGCCTGAGCAAGGCTCTGCAGAGCGCGGATGCGGGCCTCGATGGGCGGATGGCTGGCAAACAGCCTCAGGAATCCTGGGGGCTCATTGATCTTCAGAGTGGCGAGGGTGGGCTCGTCGCGAGGATCCTGGAGATTTTCCATCTGCCCCAACCGGGCTAGGGCGCCAGCCATGGCATTGGGGCTTGTGAGGCGGGCTGAGCCAGCATCAGCCCGAAACTCCCTGTGCCTGGAAAACCACGCTGTCACCAGCGACCCCAGCACCCCCAGTAGCACCTCCAATGGCCACACCAACAGCATGGTGGGGGGTGGTCCGTAGCCCCGCTCCTCGCTGTTGCGGTTGGGCAGGGAGAAGGCCACTGCCCGGGCAAGGAACATCACGAAGGCATTGATCACGCCCTGCAGCAGGGTCATGGTCACCATGTCGCCATTGCCCACATGGCTCATCTCGTGGCCGAGCACGGCCTCCAGCTCCTCTTCGGGCATGCCCTGCAGGATGCCAGTAGACACGGCCACAAGGGCTCGTTGGGGGGAGGGGCCGGTGGCAAAAGCATTCCATTCCGGGGAGCCGTACACCCCCACCTCGGGCATTGGCAATCCCGCCTTCTCCGCCAGCCCCGCCACGGTGCTGTGGAGCCAGCGCTCGGTGGGGCCGCCACCCCCGTTCAACAGCTGGATCCCCATCATGCGCTTGGCCGATTCGGCTGAAAACTGCAGGGAGATCCAAGCCCCCAGAACCCCCCAGACGAAGCAGCTCACCAGCAGGGGGAGCAGGGGCAGGTCGGGAGGTAGCAACCCAATAGAGGTGAGCAGGCTCAAGATCAGGGAGATCGTGAGCACCACCGCCAGATTGGTGATCAGAAAGAGAAGCGTGCGCAAAGCCATTGGAAGCAAACGAAACGGTGAACGGCTGGCCTGCTGGAAAACTAGCCATGGCCCTTAGATCTGGCTTCGCCCTTTCCTACCTGCGGTGGGCGACCTGGATCCGCGTAGCCTCTACCCGCCCTGTTTCTGCCCCATGCCCGTCCAAAACCGCTGGTCGGAGGCTGCTGCTCGTGAGGCGATCGCCCACTACGGCAGCCAGGGCATCGGGGAGCCCCTCGCCCTACGCACCTACAGCGCCCGGCTGCTGGGGGCCGATCCCGACCTGGTACTCCATGGTGGCGGCAATACCTCGGTGAAAACCACGGCCACGGGCCAGCTGGGGGAAGCCATCCCTGTGCTATGCGTGAAAGGAAGCGGCTGGGATCTGGCCACCATCGAACCGCCGGGCCACCCTGCAGTACGGCTTCAACCCCTCCAGGCCCTGCGGGAGCTGGAGGCTCTGAGTGATGAGGCGATGGTGGCGGCCCAACGGCAGAACCTGATCGATCCCTCCTCCCCCAATCCTTCGGTGGAGGCCCTGCTCCATGCCTTTCTGCCCCACACCTTCGTGGATCACACTCACTCCACGGCCCTGCTGGCCCTAGCGGATCAGCCCGATGCCGCGGCGGTGTGCAGGGAGGTCTACGGCGATCGTGTGCTTCTGGTGCCCTATGTGATGCCGGGCTTTGCCCTCGCCAAGGCCTGTGCAGCAGCCTGGGACGACGCCACTGCTCACCAGAACCCGGATCAGATCGAGGGGATGGTGCTCCTCCAGCACGGGTTGTTTTCCTTCGGGGCAACGGCTGAGCAGAGCTATGGCCGCATGATCGAGCTGGTGCGGTTGGCGGAGGAACGGCTCCAGCGGGGAGAGCGTTCTCTCCATCCTGTGGCCCTGCCCGAGCTTCCCGCTTCGGCCGCAGTTTTGCTGCCGGTGGTGCGGGGTGCCCTAGCCCGGGCTGCCCATGAGGCAGGTTGTGCCAAGCGCTGGGGGCTCCATCTGCGGGCCACCCCCCTGGCTCGGGCCGTCACGGATGATGCCCGCCTCCCGGATTGGGCCAGCCGCGGTGTGGCCACGCCGGATCATGTGATCCGCACTAAGGCCAACCCCCTGGTGTTGCCTGCCCCTCCGGCTGCCGCCGCACCCGATGGCGCACCGGCTCCCGCCGATCTGCACGTTTGGCGCATCCAGGTGGAGGCCGCTATAGGGGCCTATATCCAGGAGTATCAAGCCTATGTGAGCCGCCAAAATGCCAGGGTGGGGGGCAGCAAAACCCCGCTCGATCCCCTGCCCCGGGTTCTGGCTCTTCCGAGCGTGGGCCTGATCGGGGTGGGCAAGGGAGCGGCTGATGCGGCCGTCACGGCGGACATCGCTGAAGCCTGGGCCCAGACCCTGCTGGCAGCTGAAGGCATCGGGCGCTTTCAGCCCGTAGGGGAGGCGGACACCTTTGATATGGAGTATTGGAGCCTGGAGCAGGCCAAGCTGGGTAAGGCGGCGGAGAAACCCCTGGCCCGCCAGGTGGTTGTGGTCACGGGTGGGGCGGGAGCCATCGGCGCCGCCACGGCCCTGGCGTTTGCGGCTCAGGGGGCGGATGTGGCCGTGCTCGATCGGGATCGAGAAGGAGCTCAGGCCGTAGCCAGCCGCTGCGGCAAGCGGGCCCTGGCCCTGGCCTGCGATGTCACCGACCCGGGGGCCGTGCGTGCTGCCCTTAGCCAGGTGTGCGCGTACTTTGGCGGGATTGATGGGGTGGTGAGCAATGCCGGTGCCGCCTGGACCGGCGCCATGGCCACCTTGAGCGATGCAGATCTGCGGGCCAGTTTTGAGCTCAATTTCTTCGCTCACCAGGCCGTGGCCCAGGCCGCCATGGCCATCTTTCGGAGCCAGGATGGGCTCAACGCTGATAGCCCCGCTGATGGGGCCGGCGGCAGGTTGGGGGGGCAGCTGCTCTTCAACGTAAGCAAACAGGCCCTCAATCCAGGCCCCAATTTCGGCGCTTATGGCATCAGCAAGGCCGCCTTGCTGGCCCTCGTCCGCCAATACGCCCTGGAGGAGGGGCCGGCGGGAATTCGGGTGAACGCGGTGAATGCGGACCGCATTCGATCGGGCTTGCTGGATGACGCCATGATCCGTGAGCGGGCCGCTGCCCGAGGGGTGTCCGAGGAGGTGTACATGGCCGGCAACCTGCTGGGCGAAGAAGTGCTGGCGAGTGACGTAGCGGACGCCTTTGTTGCCCTGGCCCGAATGAAGCGCACCACGGGAGCTGTGCTCACGGTGGATGGGGGGAATGTGGCTGCGATGGTGCGCTGACTCCACCCCCAAGCACCACCGCCAACCCTACGCAGAGGAGCACCATCGCCAGGCAGAGGCCCGTCCAGGCTGGTAGGCCCCAGCGGCTCACCGCCAGAGGAGCCACCACCGTGATCACCCCTCCGGCCACAAAGGGCTGGAGGAGAAGCTGTTTGATTGAAAACGGGGTGAGCACATCGCCTTGGTCGTTCGGATCCGCCATGTTCAGCAGCAGCAAGCCGCTTGCCGCCACTCCAGTGGCCTGACCGAAGTCGATCAGTCCCCGTTGAAACCAGGGGGCCGGGAGCATCCACCGGCCCGGACCCAGAACCACCAGCAGATTCCAGAGGAGCCCTGCCAACCCAAGCACCAGAAGGGGTTTCCAGAGCTGGCTCAAGGAGGTGAGATCCAGGCAGGCCGTGGCGGCGGTGATCAGCAGATCGGCCGACAGGGTGCCGATCCGGTTCTGAATGGGACCAGAGGCTAAACGGGCCGTTCCCGTGCGCTCTAGTAGGGCTCGCATCAAAACGGAACCCACGAGGGCAAGGGGAAACACCGGGAGGGCGTTGATCACCGTGGCTACACCGGAACCCAGATGGGGGGCCAGAGCCCTCAGTCCCTGCAGCAGAGTCCAGCCCAGGGCCACTGCCAGACCCGCAAGGGCGAGGTTCACGGCCCAAGCGCGAAGCTGGACCAGCCACTGATCCAGACCGCCGGCAGGAGGAACGAAGGCTGGTGCAGCTCTAGAGGCCCCCACCATGGCATCGGACGCTTCTGCGGGAACGGGAACAAACTCCTCCTTTACCCAGCCTTGCCAGCGGCCCAACACCACCAGGAGGCCTCCCACCAGGGTGGAGCTGAGCAGACCTACGGTGGCCAGGGCCAGACCCAGGGCCTCCGCCCCTTTGACCCCCAGTTGCTCATAGGTGGGGGCCATGGCCGCCGCGGATCCATGGCCCCCCTCGTAGGCCACCTCGATCAGGCAGGCCATCACGGGGCTGACCCCCAGCCAGGGCTGGAGCACCAGGAGCACTATCACCCCACCGATCAGATACTGGCCAAACGCCAGGGTGAGCGACAGCAACACCTGGGCGCGCAGGGGATGCCAGAGGCCTGCGGGCTTGGGGAGGGGTTTTCCCACCAGTAGGCTCCCGAACACCAGGGTGAGGAGGATCAGGGGCAGGCCATCCCAGAGCGCAATCACCCCTGCCGGCAGCAGGGGCCAGGGCCCCTGGGGACTGATGAGCAGCCCCACCAGCCCCGCCAGCAAGGCCTCCGGGATGCCCCAGCGATGCACCCCCAGCCCCCGGCCCAGGGCGGTGCCCACCAGCAGGAGAACGGGCAGCCCCGCCACCGCCAGGGCCCAGACGATTGGTGGATGGCCAGCCAGGAGAGCTCCCTCGCTCATCGAGGCAGCCCCAGGTGGCGCCGGAAAAAGGCCTCGGTGGCTTCCAGCACCTGGGTTTGCACTGTTCCCGAGCGGAAGCCGTGCCCCTCTCCGGGGAAGAGAAACAGTTCCACCGGCACCCCCTGCTCGCTCAGGGCTAGGGCCAGCCGTTCACTCTGGGCCGGTGGCACCACGGTGTCGTCCAGGCCGTGAAACAGGATCACCGGCCGGTGGATCCGCCCCACCTGCTGCAGGGGGGAGCGGGCTTCATACAGGGCCCGGGCTTCGGGAAGGGGGCCCACCAACCCGTCGAGGTAGTGAGCTTCGAAGCGATGGCCCTCCCGGGCCAACGCCTCCAGATCGGTCACCGGGTAGCGGCAGGCACCGGCCTGCAATCCCCCATCCGCCGCCAGGGACGCCAGCACGGTGAAGGCGGAGGCGCTGCTTCCTTCCATGGCCACCCGCTCTGGGGCGGCCCGTCCGCTCGCCACCACGGCCACTGCCGCCGCCAGGCAGTCGCCCACGTCCAGCACGCCCCATTGGCCCTGCAGCCGTTCCCGGTAGGCCCGGCCAAAGCCGCTGGAACCCCCGTAGTTCACATCCACCACCCCCCAGCCCCTGCTGGTCCAGAACTGCACCACCAGGTTGAGGCCCGTGCGGGCCATGCTGGTAGGGCCGCTGTGGGCGCGGATCAGTAGGGGGCTCTCGGCGCCAACGCCGCCACTTGGGGGGTAGAACCAGGCTTGGGTGGGCTCGCCGCTGGCCCCCGTGAACCAAAGGGCTTCAGGAAGGCTCACATCTTCAGGCTTCAGGGGGCTGGCAGCCGTGGGGGTGTGGGCCCAGCTGCCGGTGGTGAGATCGACCTCCAGGAGCCCGGCCATCGCCTGGGGGGCACTGGCCATGGCCACCAGCCGCCCCTTCTCAGCGCAGAGATCGGCCAGGTCTGTGAACGGCACCGCAAGGGGCTTCCACTGCCAGGGCTCCAGGGAGCCCTTCTCCAGCCGTCCCAGTTCCCAGGTGCCCTGCCGACAGACGGCCGCCAGAAGCTGCTCCCCATCCCAGGCGGTGGTGCGCAACCCGGCCACCCACTGCGGCACGCCAAACTCCGCCTCCATCTCCAGCAGGGGCTCCCCTACCAGGGCAGCATGTCCCCCGTCCAGTTCGGCGTTGGCGAAGCGCATCAGGTTCCACCAGCCGTTGCCATCGCCGGCAACCACCAGATCCGGCCCCGCCCAGAGGGGTTGAAACACCGATTCCCCTTCAGATGAGCTGCCATCGGAACCGGCCAGGCAGCGCACCTCGGTGAGGCCCCCAGCGCCATCGAACCGACCGAACCAGAGTTGGCTCCGCTCCCAGGGCATAAAGGGCTGCTGCCACTCCAGCCAGGCCAGATGGCTCCCAGAGGGGGATAGGGCGGGCGAGCTGCAGAAATCCCTAGCTTGGTGAAGAGTTTGGGGGGTGCCACCCGTGAGGCTCACGGCCACCAGCTGGTCGGGGCCGCCTGCTTCCATCACACCGATCCAGCGGTTTCGCGGCCGATCGATGAGCCCATCCCCAAAGGCCCGTTGGTCATGGCCCTCCTCTCCTTCGGCGGGATCAGAGGGGGCGGTGAGGCGCTGGGGGGCGGGCAAGGGAGCCTGGGAATCGGCCAGTTCCAGCTTCCAGAGCTCGCCATCCCCATCTTGCACAAACACCACGGTGGCTCCATCGCTGGTGAACGCCCCACCGCCATAGCCGTGCAGTCGGCTGCGCAGGTTCCATGGGGGGGGCGTGAGCTCCCGGGGTAGGGCTTCCCTGTCTGTGGCGTGTCGCATCAGAAGGGTCGTGCGGCCCTGCTCCTGCGGGCGCCCCTCCAGCCAGAGCAGGTGGCCGCCCACCAGGCAGGGTTCCCGCCAGGTGGGCATCGCACCGACGGCTTTAGAGGCCGGGAGGGGTCTGGGGGTTGCTCCTGGCCTCACCTCCCGCCTCCGGATAGCTCTTAGGATGGAACTACTGTTTTAGGTGATCACTTGGCGCGTAGCTTCGCGGCGATGGCACGCAAGGCGGAGGAAACAAGCCGCACCGTGCTTGTGCCCAAGCAACCCGATTCCCATCCTTCCCTTCCGATTCACCAGCTCGGGTCCACGGAACTGCGTTCTTCAGCCCGTCGGATTAGCAAGGTGGATGAGAGCGTGAGGGATCTTGCACGCGACATGTTACGCAGCATGTACAGCGCCAAGGGCATTGGTCTGGCCGCGCCCCAGGTGGGTGTCGCCAAGCAGCTGCTGGTGATTGATCTGGATCTGGAGGAGGCCAGCACCCCTCCCCTGGTGTTGATCAACCCGGAAATTACGGCCGCTGGAGCCTCCTGCAACACCTACGAGGAAGGATGCCTCAGCATTCCTGGCGTGTACCTGCAGGTGGTGCGTCCGTCGGTGGTAGAGGTGGGTTTCCGCGATGAATTCGGCCGCCCCCGGCGGCTGAAGGCGGATGGTCTGCTGGCCCGCTGCATCCAGCACGAGATGGATCACCTGAAGGGGGTTCTCTTTGTCGATCGCGTCACCGATGAGCTTGCCCTCAATGATGAGCTTAAGCAGCACGGCTTCCGTCGCGAGCACGTGCAATCGATCCGCTGAGCCTCCCTCACCCATGCCCATGAAACCTCTGGCGGGGCTATTTCTTGCCCTGGCCTGCCTCCTCGGGATCGCTGCAACAGGCTCCGTGTTTGAGCTGGCCTATGGCGACCCGGACCTGGGAGTTCAGACCACCCGACTGATCCTGGCGGCGAGCCTGCCGGGGACCTTGGTGGCGCTGCTGCTGGCGATCCGCATCAACCGACCCGCTTGAGATCGGGTCTGATCCAAGCGACCCATCTTGCCGCCTTCCCGGGCCCTGGTTTC
This sequence comes from Cyanobium sp., assembly GCA_040399505.1. Lineage (GTDB taxonomy): Bacteria > Cyanobacteriota > Cyanobacteriia > PCC-6307 > Cyanobiaceae > Cyanobium. Next base: position 22,175 of record JBBARZ010000014.1, on the reverse strand, counting down.
CCCCGAAATGGGTGCATACCATGGCTCGGTTGCTTCAAATTCGACGTGCGGAATTCTTCCCACTCACAGTCCAGTCGTTGCGTCGGGGCCCTGCTCCTCGGGGTGGTCTTGGCGCTTCCGGTGGGGAGCGGAACGGCCCAGGCCCAGGCCCTGTTTGGGGCCGGTGAGGTGGATGCCACCCGCTTCTTGCTGGTGGCCGCTCCGATCGGCACCTCCGGTGAGCGGTATCAACTCAATATTTATGAGCAACTCAAGCCCACCCGTCCCTGTTTTGCCGTCGGCGAGGGAAAGCCGGCCGCCGTCAATCCCCTGCTGAGCACCTTTGATTTCACCGGCATCTGCGGCCGGTTCATCGACGCTAATGGCTATTCCCTGCGCATCGGCGGCAGCGATCTGGCCACCTCTTATCGCCTCAGCGTGATCAAGGGCGGCGGGGACATTCTTCTGGTGGCGCGTCCCACCAAATCCGCTGCCCAGAGTGAACTGGTGGTGGCCAGGGCCGGTGGGATTAGCTCCGGGTTCCTGAAACTCGAGCTGGAGCCCGGTTGGCGCCTGAAGCGGCGCCAGTTTGGTGGCCGCTCCCTTGGCCATGTCTACGTTTACAACGAGTCGTGGCCCGGCTCCAGTGAGCCGGGAGCTCCCCCCCCTCAGGCCGGGGGTTAAGGAATCGGGGCCTTTGCTAAGTTGTTGGGCTGTTTGTGGTCTTGGCCACCTTTTATGACCCAGGTCACCGTCGGTGAAAACGAAGGGATTGAATCCGCCCTGCGCCGGTTCAAGCGACAGGTCTCGAAGGCCGGGATCTTTGCGGACCTCAAGCGGCTGCGCCACCACGAAACCCCAACGGAGAAATACAAGCGCAAGGCCCAGCAGCGACGCCGGCGCCGCTGAACCTCACGCTGAGCAAGTCCACCGGAGCGGTTTTCCCTCCCTTGGTTTGGTAAGGCAAGATCCGAGTAAATTCTCATTGGCTGGCAGGCCGGTGGGGTCCATGCTGAAGGTTTCCCTCTCTTGCCATGGCCCATCCCCTTGCTTCAGTGGCTGCCTTCGGCCGCTGGCTCGCCGAGACGATGCAGCACGCTTTTGGCGATCCTCGAGAAGAATCCCTCCACCAACCCCCGTTGGTGGGTGCCCAGCCTTATAGCGGCACACCCTCCCGCCGCCGCTGGAACTGAACCAGCGCGTCATGCCATCTGGTCAAAAGTCCGGTAGCTAAAGGCTTCCGCGATGGCGGCCATCCCCACTTCCTGCTCGCCCGCCAGATCGGCGATGGTCCGGGCCGTGCGTAACACCTTCAGCCCGCCCCGCAGGGTCAGTTTGCGGCGTTCCAGGGTGGTTTCCCACAGACTCCTGGCGTTGCCCTCTAGCTGCAGGATGGGCCTAAGGGCCTCGGCGGGGAGGCGGCCATTGCAGCAGCCCTGAGGATTGCGCTGGCACATCCGCCTCCGTGCGCGCCGCACCCGAGCTGCCACCACCCGGCTGCATTCCGGTGCCTCCTCTCCTCTGGGGTGATCGGTGCCATAGGCGCTGGCTAGATCCTGAGCGTCCGTGTGGCGCATCACTACCTGCAGGTCCATGCGGTCGAGCAGGGGCCCTGAAAGCCGACTCCAGTAGCGGCGCCGTTCCGCTTCCGAGCAGCGGCACTCCCTGACTGGCTCTCCAAACCAGCCGCAGGGGCAGGGATTGGTGGCGGCTACCAGAATGATTTGGCAAGGGAAGCAGGACCGCTGACGGCTGCGGGTTACCCACAGTTCCCCATCCTCAAGGGGTTGGCGCAACTGGTCGAGTACGGAGCGGCGAAATTCCCCCAGCTCATCAAGAAACAGCACGCCCAGATGGGCCAGGCTCAGTTCGCCCGGCCGTGGCACGGCGCCGCCTCCCACCAGGGCCGCCCCCGAACAACTGTGGTGGGGGCTGCGGAAGGGTCGCTGCTTCACCAGCCCTCCCCCCTCTGGGATCAGGCCGGCGACGGACTGCAGCCGGGTGAGCTCTAGTCCCTCCTGGCGGCTCAAGGGGGGAAGGAGCCCCGCCAGGCGGCGGGCCAGCATGGTTTTGCCGCTGCCCGGTGGACCCACCAGGAGCAGGTGATGGCCCCCCGCCGCCGCGATCTCCAGGGCTCGGCGGCCATGGTTAGCCCCATGGAGATCGGCCAGGTCTGCGGCTGGAGCGGGAGGGGAAGGGCTCGGGCAAGCCCGCGGGCGGATGGCTGCATCAGGATTCTTGAGGAGCTCCAGGGCTTCTGTGAGGTGGCTGGCCCCTAGCACTTGCAGGCCCTCGACCAGGGCCGCCTCTGCCGCGTTGCCCCAAGGAAGCAGCAGGGCCTTTGCCCTGGCTTCCCGGGCTGCCATAGCCAGTGCCAGGGCCCCGCGGATGCTGCGTAGGGCCCCATCAAGGCCCAGTTCTGCCGCGCTCCAGATGCCCTCGAGGTGCTCGGGGGGCAGTTGGCCACTGGCGATCAGTAGCCCCAGGGCAATGGGCAGATCAAAGGCAGGTCCCTCCTTGCGCACATCGGCCGGGGCCAGACTCACCACCACCCGGGTCAGGGGCACCCGCAGGCCACTGTTGCGCAAGGCGGCCCGGACCCGTTCCCGGGATTCCTGAACGGCGGCATCCGCCAGACCCACCATCTGCAACCCCGGCAGCCCCGGAGAGATGTCTACCTCGATGCGGACCGGTTGGGCGTCGAGGCCCCGCAAAGCCGCGCTTGAACATCGTGCCAACATCTGAGATGACCTGATTCACGTTTTCAGTGAATGAGTGCCACCCACCGTCCCATCTGCCCATTGATCGGCCATGAGCGACACCATTTTTGGGCGCATCCTCAAGGGTGAAATTCCCTGCCATGAGGTGTACAGCGATCAGCTGTGCCTGGCCTTTCGGGATGTGAATCCCCAGGCACCCATCCACGTGCTCGTGATTCCTCGTAAGCCCCTGCCTTCTCTGGCGGAGGCGGGGCCTGAAGACCAGGGACTGCTGGGCCATCTGCTGCTGGTAGCAGCCCAAGTGGCACAGCAGGAGGGGCTGGTGGGGTGGCGCACCGTGATCAACAGCGGCGCGGATGCCGGCCAGACCGTGTTCCATCTCCACGTTCATGTGATCGGCGGACGCCCCTTGGCCTGGCCGCCCGGCTGAGGCGTTCCGCCCTGAGGCATCCCATGGGCGGTCACAATGCCAGGAGCTTGTCCGCTGCCCCCACTCCTTTCATGAATCCCCTGAAGGCCCTCCGAGAGCAGCTGGGCCAGCTGCAGCGTCTGGCCCAGCCCTATTTCCTGCCGCTCGAGGCCACCAATGGGTCGGGGTGGTGGTTCGTGCTGCTCCTCATCGCCCTGTTGGCGGTGGTCGTCGGCTTCACCCTGCTGCTGCTCACCGGTGCCATCGCCCTCAGCGGCGCCGTGGTTCCAGAACTGCAGAACCGTTTTCTGCCGGGGGTTCCCCAGCAGGTGCAGGCCATCTGGGCCAGTCCCTTCGGGGCGGTGATCATGGCCCTGTTCGCCGCTGGTCTGCTGGCGTTCTGGTCGTTCCGCTCCAAGCTGCGTCAGGGCCGCTGGGTGCCCTGGCTGCTGCTGGGCGCCATCATTTTGTTAATCCTGGTGATCAACGGGATCAATGTGGGCATCAGTTTTGTGGCCAGGAATATTGATAACGCCTTGGTGGCTTATCAGGCCGATGAATTCTGGAAGATCGTTGCGATCTATGCCTTCTGCCTGGTGCTGGCCCTGCCGATCCGCGCCATTCAAAGTTATCTCGTGCCCAAGTTGGGCCTGCTGTGGCGCCAATGGCTGACGGGTAAGTTGATTCATAATTATCTTTCCGATCGCGCCTATTATGTTCTTAACCCTAATGATGAAACCATTGAGGAAATTGACAACCCAGATCAGCGCATCTCGCAGGATACGGATAGCTTCACTGCCCAGAGCCTTGGCTTCACCGTTGGCGTCTTTGAAGCGCTGCTGACCTTTTTCAGCTTCATCATCGTTCTCTGGACCATCAGCAGCAGGTTGGCTCTTGTCCTTCTGGCCTATTCGGTCATTGGTACGGCCTTGATCGTGATTGCCGGGCGCAAGCTCGTTTACTTGCGCAATCAACAGCTCAAGCTCGAAGCCAACTTCCGCTATGGATTGGTTCACATCCGCGACAACGCGGAAGCGATCGCTTTCTATCAGGGTGAGCCGGTGGAATTGGAGGAGGCGGAGCGCCGGCTGGGTGGGGCCATTCGCAACTTCGATCGTCTGATCATCTGGGAAGCCATGATCAGTGTGATCCAGCGCTCCTACGACTATTTCTCCCGTTTCCTTCCCTGGCTGGTGATTGCCCCCCTCTACTTCGCCAAGACCGTCGATTTCGGAGTCTTTGGGCAGGCGGGGATCGCCTTTTCCCAGGTGTTCTTCTCGGTGAGCTTCATCGTCAACAACATCGAGCAGCTGGCTCAGTTCTCTGCCTCCATCAGCCGTCTGGAGGCCTTTCAGAGCAAGGTCAACGCCATCAGTGCCGAAGCGGGCCAAGGAGGTGACGCTGCCCCGCTCGCCCAGCCGGCGACTCCACCTGTCGATGCGATTGTGGTGAAGGATGTGGATCTGGTGCCGCCGCGCAGCCAGCGCACCCTCATCCGCGATCTCAACCTGACGGTGGACAGTAATCAGCGGTTGCTGGTGGTGGGACCATCGGGGTGTGGAAAAACATCGTTTCTCCGCCTGCTCAGTGGTCTCTGGCCGGCCGCCGAGGGCAGCGTGCAGCGCCCCCCCATCTCGGAACTGATGTTCATTCCCCAGAAGCCCTACATGCTCCTGGGCAGCCTGCGGGAGCAGCTCTGCTACCCCCAACCTCCTGAGCGCTTCAGCGACTCCCAGTTGCGCCATGCCCTCGAAGAGGTGCGTCTGCCGGAGCTCGTGAGCCGTTATCCCGATCTGGGGATCAAGGAGGATTGGCCCAGGCTCCTCTCCCTCGGGGAGCAGCAGCGTCTGGCCTTTGCCCGTTTGCTGCTCAATGCGCCCCGGTTCGTGGTGCTCGATGAGGCCACCAGCGCCCTGGATGTGGCCACGGAGAAGCGGCTCTATGAGTTGCTCGTGGCACGGGATCTGGCGTTTGTGAGCGTGGGCCATCGCCCCACCCTCACGGCCTATCACAACACCGTGCTGGAGCTGGATGGCACGGGTGCCTGGCGGCTGCTGCCCGCCGAAGGCTATAGCTTTTCCCTGACCTCCTGAACCCTCTCTCCCCCGCCTTGTCCTCCCCCCAGCCTCCAGACTCTCCAGCGGTGCCCCAGCCACCGCTCACTAGTGCCACCACTGGCGACCCACCGGCCTTTGGCTGGAGCGGCTATGCGGAGCGGGTGAACGGTCGCTTCGCCATGTTGGGCTTTGCCGCGGTGGTGCTGATTGAGTTTCTCAGCCACGACACCTTTCTGCACTGGGCGGGCCTGGTGCCCTGATTCAGTTTCAGGGCACCAGGATCAGGTCGACATCTACCCGCCCATCGCGGCTCACCTCCACGGCCAACTCCCGTCCATCAGCCCGAAGGGCGGCCCGCCTGGGGACCCCGGCGGGAGCCATGGGGATGATCTCTGTGCTGAGCAGCCCCCGGCGATAGAGCACCAATTCCGTTCGGCCGGCCACTTGGCGCACCACCGTCAGCCGCTCCCCGGCCCCATCCACGCCCACACTCAGAGGCAAGGCATCAGGCCGGTTGAGGCCGGGAAGGGGCACCGGTCGCTGGCGCTCCACATCCACCAGCTCCACCTGGTCCCGTCCGTTTTTATTGGCAATGAAGGCGAGCCATTGTCCCGAGAGACTGGGTTCCCGGTGGCTTCCCTGCTGCACCAACTGGCTATTCAGGGGGCCCATTGGTAGCGGCATGGGCCCCATGCATCCGGGCAGCAGCAAGGCCAGCCCAGCGCCTATAGCCATGGCGTGCCGATCAGGCCTGTTCATCGACTCTCCATCGGGGTGGCGGGCCCCCGGAGAACCTGGGCTGGCGGGAGATCAAGTTCCAGGACGCCGGTCAGGTCGAAGAGCTGCACCTGGGGACGGCCCTGCACCACCGTGGCGACGGCCAGTCGGCGTCCGTCCGGGGCCAGGCTCAGGCGTTCCGGCTCCAACCCAACCGGCAGTGGGAGCCTGTGTAGTCGGCCGCTGGCCCGATCCTCCACCACAACCTGCCGCCTCGGCCCCTGCTGCACCACCAGGGCCACGTAACGCCCGTTCCAGCTCAGCGATGGGGAGCGGTGGGGGGTAAGACCCCGCAGGTTGGGAAGGGGCACCCTGCGGCCTGAGGGTTGCTCCTGGAGCAGCAGGGTGGGGCTACCGTCTCGAAGCATCAGGGTGGCCAGCCATTGCCCATCGCCACTGAGCGCCGGTTCCTGCCGATCCGCCTCTTGGCCGAACATTCCGCTGGGTCCGGCGGAACGACGGGCCTGCCACGGAACGAGTGCGCAGGCCTGAAGGGCCCAATAGAGGCAGACCACGAAGAAGGTGAACTTCAGAGGTTTGACTGGAGGCTGGGGATCGACGGGAGGTCTGGTCAGTCGTCGAAGCGGGACGAATTGTCTCGGGGAGAAGGAGGTCCATCAGGCTGACGGTTGCTGGCCACTCCCGGTCCGTTGGCAGGGCCACTGGCTGGTGGGCGCGTGGAGGGGTTGATCGGGCTGAATTCCGCATCACTCACCCCATCCGCCGTAACAGCACGATCGCCCCTTGCGCTTCGGCCCATGGGGCTTCCCTGGGGCATCCCCGAGGGACCGAGGCCGCCGCCAGTTGGCCGCTCTACCTCGGCAGAGGAACTGGGGCGGCGGCTCCCGGGCATGGGGCGACTGCCCCGCCGACTGGTTCCCATCTCCTCCCTGTCCTTCCGCCTGGCGCCAAAGTCGGTGGTCGCTGGACGGCTGCTGCTGGCCCGGTAGGCACTGGGGCCGGGAGGGGAGCGATCGGGCTTGCCTGCATCTTCCGGTTCCCACTCCTCGCGATAGCTCACGCGACTGGCTGCCCGCTCAGGAATGGCGGCCCGACTGGAGCGACGGGGGCGGTAAAAGTCTTCCTCTTCTTCGTCCCTGGATCGGATGCGTCTGCGTAGGGATTCTGGTTCACTGAAGCGGTCCTGGCCCTCCCACGGCCCTGGACCCATCCCCCCACGGGGCCGGAAGGGGGCCGGTTCCTCATCCTCGAAGAAGGTGGAGCGTCGCGCTTGCTCTGTCGTGATCCCGCGCAGGCGCACACTTTCGTAGGCGAAGAACACGGTGGTGCCGGCCAACAAAAACTGTCCGAACTGCAGGATCGGATCGAGCCGCCAACCCTGGAAAAAGAGGATGCCTCCGCATAACAGGCCGACGGCGGCAAAAAACACATCGTAATCACGGGCCAGGGCTGGTTTGAAGCTCCTCATGAAATAGAGGAAGGCCCCGCCTACGGCAAGGACGATGCCAACGATGCTGGCCCAATTCAGGCTGGCATTAACCAAGGGAACTCACAAGCTGATCAGCCCACTCTAAGGACTCTCACAACAGAGGTCGGTTGATGCGTGCCAGAGCGGGACTCAGAGGCGACGATCAACCCGGTCGTTTTGGCTGATGAAAACCAGAGCCAGGGCAATCGGGACGACCACGATCACCGCACCCCAGAACAGGCTGCTCAGGAAATTGGCCAGTGAGGGGGTCATGGGCAAAGCAATTTTCTGGATTGGATCTTAGGCAGGAGGTTGGAGTCTCTAGGCTTTTTACCCGAGTCTTTTGAGCTTTTGTGATGGCGTCTGCAGGCCTGCTTTCAGGGGCCCATCTGGCCCTGGCCCTGGGGTTGGCAGCCTGGACGCTGATGTTCCTTGCCCGCCTGATCCTCACCTGGTATCCCCAGATTGACCCCAACCAGGGCAAGCTCCGCTGGCTGGGGGCGCTCACCGAGCCCTTGTTGGCGCCAACCCGTGCCTTGATCCAGCCCATCGGCGGGGTGGATGTGAGCCCGGTCATCTGGGTGGGCCTGGTGAGCCTGGCCCGGGAACTGCTGGTGGGTCAGCAGGGCCTCCTGAGCCAGGTGCTCCGTCAGGCACAGCTGGCCTCCCTCAACTGAGGGGAAGCATCTTTTCTTCCACAAACTTTGTGTACACCTGCCCGCTCTGGAATTCGGGCCGCTCCAGCAAGGCCAGGTGGAATTCGATGGTGGTGGGAATGCCAGTCACGGCCCACTCCGACAGGGCGCGCCGGAGGCGCCGCAAGGCAAGCTCCCGGGTGGGGGCCCAGACGATCAACTTGCCAATGAGGGAGTCGTAAAACGGCGGGATTTCGTAACCGGTGTACACGTGGCTGTCCACCCGCACGCCCGGCCCTCCTGGCGGCAGCCAGCCCGTGATTTTTCCAGGGGATGGCCTGAAATTTTGACGCGGATCCTCCGCGTTGATCCGGCATTCAATGGCATGGCCGTGCAGGCGCACTTCCTCCTGGGCCACACTGATGGGTTCCCCGCCGGCAATCCGCAGCTGCTCCGCGATGAGGTCCAGTCCAGTGACCATTTCGGTGACGGGATGCTCCACCTGGATGCGGGTGTTCATTTCCATGAAATAGAAGCCACCCGAACGATCGAGCAGGAATTCCACCGTGCCGGCTCCCTCGTAGCCGATGGTGCGTGCCGCCGCGGCCGCCGCATCCCCCATGCGCTCCCTCACCAGGGGATCCAGCCCCGGACTGGGCGCCTCCTCCAGGAGCTTTTGATGCCGCCGCTGGATGGAGCAGTCCCGCTCCCCAAGATGCACCACGTTGCCGAAGCGATCGGCGAGCACCTGAACCTCCACATGGCGAGGACGGTCGATGAATTTCTCCATGTACAGCCCTGGGTTGCCAAAGGCCGCTTCCGCTTCCCCCTGGGCCGCCTTGAACAGCCCTTCTAACTGGCTGGCTGAGGGCACCAGGCGCATGCCTCGACCTCCCCCACCGGCTGTCGCTTTGATCATCACCGGGAAGCCCATTCGCTGGGCCTGGGCCATGGCGTCCTCCACGGACTCCAGCAAGCCCTCACTGCCAGGGATGGTGGGCACGCCCACCTTTTGCATGGTGCGTTTGGCCGTGGCCTTATCTCCCATGGCCAGAATGGCCTCCGGGGAGGGGCCGACAAAGGTGAGGCCGTGGTCGCGGCAGATTTCCGCGAAGGCCGCACTCTCGGCAAGAAACCCATAGCCGGGATGGATGGCATCCGCCCCCCTGGAGGTGGCGGCCGCCAAGATGTTGGGTATGTGGAGATAGCTGCGGCTGCTGGGCGCGTCGCCGACGCAGACGGCCTCATCCGCCAGCTGCACATGCAGAGCGTTGCGATCCACTGTGCTGTGGACGGCCACAGTGGCGATCCCGAGCTCCCTGCAGCTGCGCAAGATACGCAGGGCGATTTCCCCTCGGTTGGCGATCAGCAGCTTGCCGATGGGCATCGCGCCTGGGCAATGGGATCGAAGTTATGGACTGTATCAGCGCACACTGGGCCTTCACGGCAACCCAGCGCCAGGCCATGGGTATATTGCTTTGGTGCTTTCAGCTCGTGCTGAAAGTTTCACCCGGTCACGCAGGCCTGACCTGCCGGCCGTCATCTGCGGATGTGGTGGAATTGGTAGACACGCACGTTTGAGGGGCGTGTGGCTTCGGCCTTGCGAGTTCAAGTCTCGCCATCCGCACTTCTTCTTTCTTCCTCACTCGCTTGATCCCCTCTCCCCTGGAAGGGTCACCCACGGTGTCCACCGAGGATCCAACCAGGCCAGAAGCCCCAGGATCAGGAGATAGGGCCATCGTGCTTGTGAGCAATGGTCCTGGGGAACTGAGCACCTGGGTGCGCCCCCTGGCGGAGAGGTTGCATGCCCTTCAGCCCCTAAGGCCTCTGAGCCGAAAGGCCCCCTGCAGTCTCCAGCTCGTACTCGTGCCCTGCCCCAATTCCACAGGGCAGGAGCACGAGGTCGCCCGCTCCTGGGGTGTCTTCGAGCAAGTGGTGCCGGCACGACGGTTCTGGCGGCTGCTGCTCCGCCCCCGTCGCCATGGCTTCTGGCCTCGCCAGGGGGTGGTCGTGTTTCTAGGGGGCGACCAGTTTTGGACTGTGCTGCTCTCCGCCCGACTCCGTTATCGCCACCTCACCTATGCGGAATGGGTGGCGCGCTGGCCCCGCTGGAATGATCGGGTGGCTTTGATGGGCACAGCGGCTTCCGCCCGCCTCACTTCCCGCTGGCGCGGTCGCGCCGAGGTGGTGGGCGACCTGATGGCCGATCTCCCAGAACAGGCCCGTCAGTCGGAGCCTCTGGCTGCGGGGGTGCCCTGGGTGGCGTTGTTGCCCGGTTCGAAGCGGGCGAAGTTACAGGTGGGTGTGCCGTTCTTGTTGGCCACGGCAGATCGCCTCGCCCGCCTCCAGCCCGACGTCCGCTTCCTGCTCCCTGTGGCGCCTACCACCTCCCCCTCGGAACTCCTGGCCTATGGCAGCCATCGCAATCCCCTTGCCCCCGGCTACCTGAGTGGGGAGCCCCAGCTGGAGAACTCCGGTTCCGGAGAGCTGCTGCTGCGCACTGCTGCAGGCACCCCCATCCACCTGGAAACGACCCACCCCGCCCATGGCCCCCTGAGTCAGTGCTCCCTGGCTCTCACCACCGTTGGGGCGAACACTTCCGAACTGGGTGCCCTGGGCGTGCCCATGATTGTGCTGGTGCCTACCCAGCATCTCCACGTGATGCAGGCCTGGGATGGGTGGCTGGGCCTCCTGGCCCGTCTGCCGATTCTGCGCCGGCTGCTTGGGGTGGCCCTGACGGCCTGGCGCATGCGCCATCGTGGTTTTCTGGCCTGGCCCAACATTTCCGCTGGACGCCTCGTGGTGCCCGAGCGCGTGGGCGCCATCACTCCAGAGGGGATTGCCTCTGAAGCGGCCGATTGGCTGGCCCAGCCAGCCCGGCTGGAGGGGGTTCGCGCGGATCTGCGCGCGCTCCGGGGCCAGCCGGGAGCGGTGGACGCTGTCGCCAAGATGGTGCTGGCTCTGGTGTCGGCCAGCGATTCCCCCCAGCGCTATGTGCCCCAGGAGGACGGATGAAACGGGTTCTGTTTGTTTGTCACGACGCCAGCCGCACAGGGGCCCCCCTGATGCTCTTTTGGTTGCTGCGAGGGCTTTTGGCCCATCAAGCCGTGGACGCCCATGTGGCGATCCTGCGGGATGGCCCGTTGCGGCACGACTTTGAGGCCCTTTGCCCAACAGAAACCTGGCGCCCGTTCCAACCCACGCCTTGGCAGCAACGGCTACTAGCCAAGGTCCGCAGAAGACCCCTCACGATCGATCCCGACGCCTGGTTGGCGGAGATGGTGGAGCGGCTTCAGCCTGATGTTCTCTACCTCAATACCCTTGTGGTGGGCTACGCGCTTGGGCGCCTGGCGCACCAACACGTGCCTCCGGCCGTCATCAGCCATGTCCACGAGCTGGAGCCCAGTCTGGCCATGATGTCCAAGCCCGAGCTGGTGCAGCGTCAGCTGGCTTTGAGCACCCTGGTCGTTGCCTGTGCCGAGCCTGTGCGCACCTATCTTGTGGCTCGCCACCATGTCGCTCCTGAGCGCTGCGCCCTTTTGCCGGAGGGATTTCCACGCGCCATGGCCCAGCCTCTGGACACCAGCACCTTCGACCCCCAGACCAGGGTTGTTGTGAAGGCCATGTCCGATGAAAAGGAAAAGGGAGCCTTCCTGTTTGGTTGCCTGGGGAATCCCATCTCCCGCAAGGGGGTTGACCTGTTTCCCTTGCTCCTGCGGGAGTGCGTTGATCTCTTTGGCGACCTCCCCTTTCGGGGAGTCTGGGTGGGCTGTGGCGAGGGTTCGGCAGCCCATGCCAGCTTGCTCTGGGATCTCCACCGGCTTGACCTTGAGGACCGGGCCCTGGTGCTTCCAGGGCTTCCTAAGGGCCCTGCGGCGATTGCCCAACTGGATGTGTTCACCCTCCTCTCCCGTGAAGATCCCTTTCCCATCGTGGTGTTGGAGGCTGGGGCCCAGGGCATCCCAACGATTTGCTTCCAGGGCTCGGGGGGCATTCCCGATCTGGCCCGCCGGCAGGCCGTGGTGGCTGTGCCTTATCTGGATCTCAAGGCGTATGCCAAAGAGCTCCACCATCTGGCCCGCCAGCCCGAGGAGCGCAGACTCCTGGGCCAGAGATGTCACGACATCGTGCTGGCCGAGCACACCGTGGAGCACCTGGTGCCCCAGCTGGAGAAACTGATCGACAGGGCCTGATGGATCCTCAACCTGCGGTTAGTAGGCCCAGCCTGCCTAAGGTGGCCATTGCTCCTTGGTCCAACACGTGACGCAAGATCCCTCCATGGCCCCGGAATCCCCTTGCGGCCTGCCCAGTGGTCTTCCCTATTCGCGGGACGAAGCGGCTTGGCGGGAGCGGCTGACCCCGGAACAATTCAAGATCACGCGCCAAGGGGGCACGGAGAGGGCCTTCACCGGCGCCTATTGGAACCACAAGGGGTCGGGGATGTATCGCTGCGTCTGCTGCGGCACCAATCTATTCAGCTCCACTACCAAGTTTGATTCCGGCACGGGCTGGCCCAGCTTCTGGGAGGGTGTGGCCCAAGGGGCGATCACCACCGTGGTGGACCGCTCCCATGGCATGGTGCGCAAGGAGATTCGCTGTGCCAATTGTGATGCCCACCTCGGCCATGTCTTCAACGATGGTCCCAGACCCACTGGTTTGCGGTACTGCGTCAACTCCGCCTCCCTCGCGTTTCAGCCGACGGACGAGGAGTAAGACCTCTTGATCGGCTTCAGCTATGTTCCCGCAGGAACTGGATCGCTTCCTGAAGTTCTTCTGCGAAGCGATCAATTTCCTCTGCAGTGGTGGTGAAGCCAAGGCTGGCTCGCGCTGTTGCCGAGAGGCCGTAGTGGCGATGCAGGGGCTGGGTGCAGTGGTGGCCGCTACGAATGCAGATGCCGGCGGAATCAAGCAGGGCGGAGATGTCGTGGGCATGGAGACCCTCCACGCTGAAGGCGGCCAATGCGCCGCGGTGGGGCTGTTGCTCGGGGGTGGGTCCAAGAACGCGCACGCCTTCGATGGCTTGTAGCCGCCGGAAGAGCTGGCGGGTGAGCTCCTGCTCCCAGGAATGAATTCTCTCGATCCCCAGGGTTTGCAAGTAGTCGATGGCGGCTCCCATGCCAATGGCCTCTCCGATTGCCGGTGTTCCGGCCTCGAATTTGTGGGGGAGGTCGGCCCAGCTGCTGTGGTCGAGGAACACCTCGTGAATCATTTCCCCGCCCCCGAGGAAGGGAGGCATGGATTCGAGAACCTCTTCTCGGCCCCAGAGGAAGCCCATGCCCGTTGGGCCGCAGAGCTTGTGGGAAGATCCCACCAGAAAGTCGCAGCCCAGCTCCGCCACATTCACCCTTTGATGGGGCAGGCTCTGGCAGGCATCCACCAGAAGCATCGCGCCGACCGCCCGCACGGCCGGTGCCAGCTGGGCGATGGGGTTGAGGCAACCCAGGGTGTTGCTCACATGCACCAGGCTCACCAACCGGGTGCGGCCATTGAGCTGGGCGTGAAAATCTTCCAGATCCAGTTCGCCGCTGGGGGTGAGACCCACATGACGCAGGACACAGCCCGTGCGCTGGGCCAATTGCTGCCAGGGAACCAGATTGCTGTGGTGCTCCATTACGGACAGCAACACCTCATCGCCCGGGCAGAGGGTCTGATCCCCCCAACTGCGAGCCACCAGGTTGATGGCTTCACTGGCGTTGCGGGTGTAGACAATCTCGTGGGCCCGGCGGGCGCCGACAAAATGAGCCACCTTCGCGCGGGCACCCTCGAAGCCTTCTGTTGCCCTGGTGCTCAGCTGGTGCGCTCCACGATGCACATTGGCGTTGTCATGGCTGTAGTAGTGCTGGAGTGCTTCAAGCACCTGCCTGGGCTTCTGGCTGGTGGCGGCGTAGTCCAGGTAGATCAGGGGCTGCCCCAGGCAGGCCGTCTGATCAAGCAGGGGAAAGTCAGGACGGGTGAGAACGGCGAGATTGTCGGGAGGAAAGGCGGCGGAAGAGGGGGCTGTCAGGGGTGGGTTCGAGGCCAGGGTCATGGTCAGGGTGCCTCCTCAAGCAGGGAGGCCAACGGATCCCACACCCCAGCTGCTGCGGGCAGGTTTGCCAGAACCTCCTGGCAAAAGCTCCGAAGGAGCAGGCGGGAGGCCTGGGGGGCAGCGATGCCCCGGCTTTGCAGATAAAACAGTTCGTCCTCCTGAAGCCGGCTGATGGTGGCCCCATGGGTGCAGCGCACATCGTCGGCCACGATCTCCAGTTCCGGTTTGGTGTCGATCCTCGCTCGATCGGAGAGCAGCAGGCTGCGGCTGAGCTGTGAGGCATCGGTGCGCTGACCCAGGCGAGGCACCTGAATACAGCCATTGAACACGCTGCGACCGGATTCCTCGGCCACCACCTTGTGGACCTGATCGAGCTTGCCTTCCGGGCCTGCAAAGCACACCCGGCTGTGGGTATCAGCGATCTGATCCTCCCGCACCCAATGCAATCCCCTCAGTTGGGTGGTGGCTTCCCCAGCGCTCTGGTGAATCACCGGTTCCTGCCGGGCCAGGCCCCAGCCCCAACTCACGCTCGTTTGGCTGTAGTGGCTGCCAGGGGCCTGGCTCACAGCCGTGTCAGCCAACAGGGCACTGCTGGTGCCGCCTTGGGCTACAAGAGCGTGGTGGAGGCAGGCTCCCTTCTGCAGATGGATCGCGACTCCGATGCTGGTCAGGCTGGGGCCACTGGCACGGTGGACCTGGATCAGCTCTAAAGACGCGCCCTCCTCCAAAACCAGCAGGAGCCTGTGGGGTTGGACCCCTGCACGCTGGGCGGCGTCGCTTACCACTTCTAGGCAGGTGCTCACCCCAGGGAGGACCCGCAGGGCGATCAACCTGGGCGTCAGACCCTCGTTCAACTGGGTGATCCAATGGCGCTCCATGGCCGTTTCTTTGAGCACCTGTTCGAGGTGGGAGGAGAGGTCAGAACTGCTCAGGGGCTCGATGCCGGTGGGCCACTCCTGGTGCTCACCCTCGGACCAGGCCTCGAGAGAGAGGCGCCAGGTGCGGGGTCCAGGCGCTGGAAGGGAGGGCTGGGAGGCCGGGGCTGGATCCAGGCGCCGCGGCGGGATCTGGGTGAGCAGGGAAAGGTCGGTGAATCTCCAGGCTTCCTCCCGACGACCTGGCAGGCCTGTGGGAGCCGGGGCTGCAGCCGGGAGTGGGGAGGTGGCTGCAAAGGCCTCCAGTAGGGCCTCCATCCAGGAGGTTCCCGGAAGGGCTTGGACCTGGTTGGTGAGGGGCGAGAGGGTGGGCATCAGCTCATTTCCACCGGCATGGCGGCAGGGAGCTGGGCCAGTTCCTGATCCACCCAGTCGTAGCCACGGCTCTCTAGCTCAAGGGCCAACTCTTTTCCACCGGTGCGCAGGATGCGCCCAGCGGCCATGACATGCACAAAATCGGGCGTGATGGCCTCCAAAAGCCGCTGGTAATGGGTGATCAGCAGGGTGGCGTTGTTGGGCCCCGCAAGCTGGGACACGCCACCGGCCACAATCCGCAGGGCATCGATGTCGAGGCCGGAATCGGTCTCGTCCAGGATGGCCACCTGGGGGCTGAGCAGGGCCATCTGCAGGATCTCGTTGCGCTTCTTCTCCCCTCCCGAAAACCCTTCATTCACGCTGCGATCCAGAAAGGCCGGATCCATCTGCACCACCTGGAGCCGGTCCCGCACCAGATCCTCAAAGCTGAAGGTGTCCAGCTCCTCCTCCCCCTGCTCCTGCCGACGGGCGTTGGTGGCGACGCGCAGGAATTCCAGGTTGCTCACCCCAGGAATTTCCACGGGATATTGGAAGCCCAGAAAAAGGCCTTTGCGAGCACGCTCCTCAGGGGAGAGGCTCAGCAAGTCTTGCTCTTCAAAGCGCACGCTGCCAGCCGTCACGGTGTAGGCAGGGTGGCCGGCGAGAATCTTGGAGAGGGTGCTCTTGCCACTGCCATTGCGGCCCATCAGGGCGTGGATCTCACCGGCCCGGATGGTGAGGTTGACGCCATGGAGGATCGGCTGTTCGTCGATCCGAGCATGGAGATCCTTGATCTCGAGCAGGATGGGGGCATCGGGACGGATCACGGCAATCTCAGAGGGGCTTCGGGTAGAGGGAAGGGCGGGGAGCCGTCGGGGCGTTAACCAACAGAACCCTCCAGCTTGAGAGCCAGAAGCTTGTCGGCTTCAGCGGCGAATTCCATGGGCAGTTGGTTGAACACATCCCTGCAGAAGCCACTCACCATCATGGAGACAGCTTCTTCCACGCCTATGCCCCGGCTTTGGAGATAGAAAAGCTGCTCTTCGGAGATGCGGCACGTGCTGGCCTCATGTTCCACATCGGCATCGGGCTGCTGGGACCGGATATAGGGATGGGTGTTGGCAGCAGCCTGGTCACCGATCAGCATGGAGTCGCACTGGCTGAAGTTGCGGGCTCCCTTGGCCTTTGCGCCGATTTGCACCAGGCCCCGGTAAGTGTTGGCGGACGACCCGGCGCTGATCCCTTTGCTCACGATGGTGGATCGGGTACGGGGACCGACATGAATCATTTTTGTGCCCGTATCGGCCTGTTGCCGGTTGTTGGTGAGGGCAACGGAGTAGAACTCCCCCACGGAATCCGCTCCTTGAAGCACACAACTCGGATACTTCCAAGTGATGGCGGAGCCGGTTTCCACCTGGGTCCAGCTGATACGACTGCGCTGGCCGCGGCAATGGCCCCTTTTGGTGACAAAGTTGTATATCCCGCCCACACCTTGGGCATCACCAGCATACCAATTCTGAACTGTCGAGTATTTAATGGAGGCATCGTCAAGGGTGACCAATTCCACGACGGCCGCATGAAGTTGGTTGGTGTCAAACATGGGCGCGGTGCAACCTTCAAGGTAACTCACGGAAGAGCCCTGCTCAGCAATGATTAAGGTGCGTTCGAACTGTCCAGTATCTCCTGAATTAATGCGGAAATAGGTGGATAGCTCCATGGGGCATTCAACACCCTTGGGGATGTAGACAAAGGAACCATCACTAAAAACGGCGGAATTCAAGGTGGCGAAGAAGTTGTCGTTGATCGGCACCACGCTTCCAAGATATGTTTTTACAAGCTCTGGATGTTCGCGAACAGCCTCGCTGATCGAACAGAAAATGACTCCATGTTCGGAAAGCTTCTCTTTAAATGTTGTGGCAATCGAAACGCTGTCAAAGACGGCGTCTACAGCCACATTAGAGAGCCGTTTTTGCTCGCTTAAGGGGATGCCAAGTTTTTCGAACGTTTCGAGTAGTTTGGGATCAACTTCATCCAGGCTGGCTTTCTTGTTGCTCTGTTTCGGAGCAGCGTAATAGATGATGTCTTGATAGTCGATGGCTGGGTGGCCAAGGGCAGCCCAGTTGGGTTCTTCCATCGTGAGCCAATGGTGGTAGGCGCGCAGGCGAAAATCCAACAAAAATTCAGGCTCTTCCTTAAGGGCTGAGATCCTACGGATCACATCCTCACTCAGTCCTTTGCTAAATTTTTCGGTTTCAATGTCGGTGACAAAGCCGTATTTATAAGGCGTTGCAACCAGGCTTTCAACACTTGTACTTGTCATGGATGGCGGCGTGATTTAGCCACTGGCATTGGCTTTGATTTCTTCGATGCTGATGGTTTGGCGTTCCCCCTTGAAGGGATTGTCTTCCGTGAGAAAGAGCATGCAGTGGCATTCCTTTCGCTCCCGCATGGGAACGCAGGGGCAGTTCCAAAAGGCTTGGGCCACCTCGGCTTCCTTGTCTTCGTAGTGCCGACAAGGGCAGAGGGCACCGCCGAGATCATCCTTGTGACGGGCCAGCCCCTCAAGGACAACTGCTGTGACACCGAGATCACTGCAAAAATAGGTGCCCGTTCGTTGGGCATAGGTTTCAGCAAATTTCCGGATCACTTCCAGGCTGGCGCTCTCCGTAACAGTGCTGTCACTGGCTGCGGCATCACCGGTGGAGGCGGACGACAGAGTTTCGGAAGAGGTCACGGCAGTCTTGGAGGGCTGGGGGACGGGAGCAGAGTTGGGGGAGATCCGGGAGGGGTTCGGCGAAAAAGCTCGACAGAAAGCTAGAGATGGAGTTACGAAAGGGAAAGGTTTCGTATCCTGCAAAGCCTAGGGCATTCCTGGCCGGATTCGAGAGTGCCTATTGTGACTTGTCTCAAGCGCAGCTGCTTCTGTTACCCCAATTGCCTTGCGCCCGTGGCATCGTGTGAAAGCGGTTGCGTGCGAGAAACCGCATCCCCTCCATGAGCCTTCATCACCTTCACCAATCCCCTCCTCGGCCCATCCAGGCAGGACACGGGACGACGGAGTCGGGTTCTATGTCCACCCGTGATGGGGTGCTTGCTGTGCTGCTGCGTGAGGGAGAAGCCACCGCCGCTGAGCTGGCGGAGCTTCTCAATGTGTCCGTTCAGGCTATGCGGCGCCACCTGAGAAGCCTGGAAGATGACGCTCTGGTGGAGGCCAGCACCTCAGCCGCTGGCCCCGGGCGTCCCACCAACCACTGGCGCCTTACCTCCCAGGGGCAGGAGCGCTTTGGCGACGGCAGTGAAACCTTTGCCCTGGACCTTCTCCATTCCATGGCAGCCCATCTACCGCAGGAGACGATCGCCAGCCTGATGGCCCAGCAGGCGGAAGAGAAAGCCCGGCACTATCAAAGCCATATCGGCTCGGGCCCTCTGGAAGAGCGGCTGGAGCGCCTTATCAAATTGCGCCTTGCCGAAGGCTATGTGGCCGATCTGTCCCCCGACCCTTCCGAGGAGTCCACCCCAGGCGCCTGGACGATCCGGGAACACCACTGCTCCGTGATCCGCATCGCGGAAGAATTTCCCCAGGTCTGCGACCAGGAGCTTCAACTCCTGCGCCTCACCTTTCCGGACTGCCAGATCGAGCGCGTGCATTGGCGGCTGCAGGAGGGGCACTCCTGCGGGTTCCGTCTTCAGCCCCGCTTCTCCACCCTCGCCCAAGCAGCCCCCCCCTAGTGGTGCTGACACCGGAGGATCTGGAGCTGCTGGAGGGTTCCCTGCTTCCAGCCCTGGAGCGCCACTACCTGCGTCTGCTGGCCCATGGGTTGCGCACCTTGCAGGCCATTGCCGCTTCCACCCCCGACTCCGAGCAACTCCCCGAAAGGGAAGCGATTGAGGCTTGGGCTGTCCAGCAGGCCCCCTTGGCCGACGATCCTGCGTTTCGGGAGGCCTTTCTCGCGCAACTGACCCGCCTGGTGGATCCGCTGGAGGAGATTGCCGCCCGTTGCGGCCAGTCGGCCCTCACCCTGGAGCTTGCCCAACTGGTGCGCTGGGCCAGAGACCAGGCAGACGAGCGCCTTAACGCCCCAATCCAGCCACCAGGCTGACTCCTGCCGTGGCCGCCACGGCCGCCACCAGACCCCTGCCCCCCGGCCAGTCTCCCTCAAAGTGGGCAAAGGGGAGAGCCATGACCGGTGAGGTGGAGAGCAGGGCCACCGCCAGCCCTCCGGGCAGGCCTGCCAGGGCCATCTGCTGGAGCAGGATCCCGAGGTTGGTACCCAGCAGGGTCGCCACCGCCATGGAGGGCCATGGCAGGCCGCTCCACCTTCGCTGGCCCAGCGCCCCTGCCAGCTGGCCCAGTCCCGGCGCAAGCATCGCCGACGCGGCCCCCAGCCGCACCGTGGCGGCCAGCAGGGTGGGCACCTCCCCGCTGCGCAAGGCCGACCGGGCCAGCAACGCACCGGCACTGCCACAGGCCATCGCCGCCAGGGCTAGGGCCAGACCGGCCCAGGGGGGAGACTGGGAGCTCTGCGTGTCACGCTCGGGTGTTTCATGGGCCACCAACGCCACTGCCAGGCCAATGAGGCCGATCCCCAGCCACTGGGGGGGATGGGGGCGCTCCCCAAGGGTCACTAGGCCCGCCAGGGCCGTGACGGCCGGGCCAACCGCCGAGAGGGTCAAACTGCGGCGCGTCCCCAACCGCCTGAGGGCGCCAAAGAACAGACTGTCGCCCCAGGCGATTCCCACCACCCCGCTCAAGGCCAGCAGCATCAGGGCCGGGACCTGGCCTGGGGGCCATTGCACCATTGCCAGGAACGGGAGCTGAACAAAAAACGCCAGTAGGGTCTTGCAGAGATTCAGCTGATTGGCGGTCAGGGTGGCGGGGATCCTGCGCCAGAGCAGGGTGGCCATGGTCCAGCAGAAGGCTCCAGCCAGGGCCGCTGCGGCGCTGGTGGCCCCTGAGGGGGTGGCAGGGGAGAGCAATCCCGTCAAAGACCTGGCACAAGCCCCCAGTGCGGTCGCGGCCCTGCGATCATCGCTGGAGACCCCGTGCCCTGGGTGGCGCCAATGGCGGAATCGATCAGCGATGCTCTCCGTTTTTTCCAGCTGAGTTGTGGCCGCTGGCGCTCCCGCCGCAGCAGCCACCATCTTCTGCATCGCCGCGCTGAACCAGGTGGCTCCTTCATCGAGGTGGTGGAGCTTGCCGCAGATGACCCCCGTCTGCTGGGGATTGCTTCCCTCCATGGCCAGGATCCTGCGGGGTTGGTGGGGGGATGCAGGGTGCGCTGGAGCGGGGTGATGGCCTGGGATCAGGAGGGGGAATCCCACGAGGGAGAGAGCGTGTTCGGGCTTATCCCCACCGATCGACTGGGGCGAGAGGGCCTGCTCCTGAGGGATCGGGGCTATGCCGAAACCGCCCCGGTGGCTGGCCACTTCCGGATGGATCGGGAGGATGCCCTGCTGCTCAGCACCGATTACGAAACGATGAGCAGCGTGGAACGGTTTGCCTTCGCGGGGCCGGATGTGCGGATCCGGGTGAGCACGGTGGAAGGGCTCTCCAACACGGCCTCCTTCTGCATCGAAACCCGCATCTCGGAGCCATCCGTTGATGGCCATCCAATGGAGGAGCGTCCGGTTTCATCGCGCCAACCCCTCTCACTGCTGGGCTGGTAAGGGAGGAAAGCTGTGAGAGAACGTTACGGTCTGTGAGTCATGGTGGAATCAGCCAGGAGCCCGCAGGGCCGTACTTCTACGATCCCCACCGACGGATGCCTGACATCGCGTGGCTTTACCCCTGCTCAACTACGCCCCCACCACCCAAAACGCCAGGGTCAGTCCCTTCCGCGTCGGCTCTGACGAAGATCCAAGGGCGGCTTCCATGGAGAAGGCCATGGACCGTGAAGACCAGAACTTTGTGATTGAGTCGGCCTACAGGCAGATTTTCTTTCATGCCTTCAAGGTGGACAGGGATCGCACCCTGGAGAGCCAGTTGCGGGATGGCCAAATCACGGTGCGGGATTTCATCCGCTCCCTCTGTCTATCTGACACCTTCAATCGCAGCTTCTACAACCTGAACAGCAACTACAAGGTCGCCCGTCACCTGGTGGAGAAGCTGCTGGGCCGCCCCACCCATGGCAAAGCCGAGGAAATCGCCTGGTCGGCCGTGCTGATGACCCGGGGTGTGAAGGGCATGGTGGACGACATCCTCAATTCCGAGGAATACCTGGAAGCGTTCGGCTACGACACGGTTCCTTTCCACCGCAACCGCGTGGTGGGCTCTAGAGAGGTGGGAGAAACCCCCTTCAACATCACCTCCCCCCGTTACGACGCCTACTACAGGGGCATCCTGGGATTCCCGCAGATCGTTTACACCGGTACGGCCCGGGCCTTCCCAGAGCGTGCCCAGCAGCGTCGTGGGGGCTATCCCGAGGATTACCTGGCCTGGGTGCGTGCCCTACCTGCCATGCGCAGCAGCGGTGGTGTGGCCACTGGAAACACGGGCATGGACTACCTGGCCAAGGTGCCCTACCGGAGCATCGGTCGCTGAGGGCTGAGCCAAAAGCCCTGTTCCGGCAAGACGTTTCGCCTGTTTTGACCGGCATTAACCGGCCGCCAGAGGGGCCGAAGCCGTCAGTAGTTGCTGACGGCTTCCATGTTTCCTGCGTCACCAGCGTGGGGATCCTTCAGACTGATCCCAAACGAAATCTTGAGCTGTGAGCAACGCCCTGTCCTCGCTGGCCCTCATGACGCTGCGTCAGCTGCGTCACATTGCCAGCGAGCTCGGCGTGACTCTTTACAGCCGCAAATCCAAGGAGGAACTGATGGAAGCCATCAGCCTTCGCCAGGACGAACCTGGCTTCAGCCTGGCTGCGATCGAAGCAGAGATGGCTCCAGCGCCGAGGCCAGCGCAGGAGACGC
>JBBARZ010000013.1:13069-31423 GCA_040399505.1 Cyanobium sp. | reverse complement strand
TGATCCATCTCCTGTGGCGCACACCCTGGTGATCGTCGAGAGCCCCACCAAGGCCCGCACCATCCGGAACTTCTTGCCCAAGGACTTCCGGGTGGAGGCCTCAATGGGCCACGTGCGCGATCTTCCGAACAACGCCAGCGAAATTCCTGCAACCCACAAGGCCGAAAAGTGGGCCAACCTCGGCGTTGATACGGCCCATGACTTTGAGCCCCTTTACGTGGTGCCGAAGGACAAGAAGAAGGTGGTGAAGGAACTTAAAGATGCTCTCAAGGGCGCCCAGCAGCTCCTTTTGGCCACGGATGAGGATCGGGAAGGGGAAAGCATCAGTTGGCATCTGCAGCAGCTCCTGGATCCCAAGGTTCCCGTGCGGCGGATGGTGTTTCACGAGATCACGAAACCGGCTATCCAAAAAGCGTTGGAAACGCCCCGGTCCATCGATATGGAGTTGGTCCATGCCCAGGAAACCCGGCGCATTCTCGACCGGTTGGTTGGCTACACCCTCTCTCCCTTGCTCTGGAAGAAGGTGGCGTGGGGCTTGTCCGCTGGTCGGGTGCAATCCGTTGCGGTGCGGTTGCTGGTGCGTCGGGAGCAGGCGCGTAGAGCGTTTCGCAGCGGCAGCTATTGGGATCTCAAAGCAGCCTTGGAAAGCCAGGGGGTGAGCTTTGAGGCCAAGCTCACCCATGTGGGCAACGACCGGGTGGCCGGGGGCAGTGATTTTGATGAGGCCACCGGTGCTCTCAAAAGCGGAAGCAAGGTTAAGCTGCTTAGCGAAGAGGACGTTCGAACCCTGCAGGAGAGGGTGGAACAGTCCTCCTGGAAAGTGAAATCGGTGGAGGAAAAGCCCACCGTGCGTAAACCGGTGCCCCCATTCACCACCAGCACCCTGCAGCAGGAGGCCAACCGAAAGCTGCGTCTCTCCGCTAGGGACACCATGCGCACAGCCCAGGCGCTTTATGAGCGGGGCTTCATCACTTACATGCGCACCGACTCGGTCCATCTGTCCGATCAAGCCGTGCAGGCCGCCCGCAGTTGTGTGGCCAGCAGATACGGCAAGGACTACCTCTCCCCTTCTCCGCGCCAGTTCCAGACCAAGTCCCGCAATGCCCAGGAGGCCCACGAGGCGATCCGACCTGCGGGCGAGGCGTTCCGCACGCCCTCCGAGACCGGATTGGACGGCCGGGATCTTGCCCTTTATGAGCTCATCTGGAAGCGAACGGTGGCCTGCCAGATGGCCGATGCCCGGCTCACTCTTCTGGCCGTGGATCTGGAAGCTGCGGAGGCCACGTTCCGCTCAAGTGGGAAGCGGATTGATTTCCCTGGTTTCTTCCGGGCTTATGTGGAGGGCAGCGATGATCCCGATGCTGCCCTTGAGGGCCAGGAGGTGTTGCTCCCGGCCCTTCTGGTAGGGCAGACCCCAAGTTGCAAAGGAGTGGAAGCCCTCGGCCACCAAACCCAGCCGCCCGCCCGCTATAGCGAAGCGGCCCTTGTCAAGACTCTCGAAAAGGAGGGCATCGGCCGGCCGTCCACCTACGCCAGCATCATTGGCACGATTCAGGACCGGGGCTACGCCACCCTGCAAAACAACTCCTTAATCCCCAGTTTCACGGCCTTTGCGGTCACGGCCCTGCTGGAGCAGCACTTCCCTGAATTGGTGGATCCTGGTTTCACCGCCCGCATGGAGAGCAGCCTGGACGACATCTCTGCGGGCAAGACACCTTGGCTTCCCTACCTGGAGAAGTTCTACAAGGGCGAGGAGGGGCTCGAGGCTCAGGTGCAACGCCGGGAGGGCGACATCGACCCCACCACCTCCCGCACGATTGCCCTCGAGGGTCTGCCCTGCGTCGTGCGCATCGGCCGCTTTGGTGCCTATCTCGAGAGCAAGCGGGAAGCGGAGGATGGCAGCGAGGAGCTTTGCAAGGCCACCCTCCCCCAGGAAATCACCCCAGCCGATCTGGATGCCCAGAAGGCTGAGCTGCTGCTGAAGCAGAAAACAGAGGGTCCGGAATCCCTGGGGGCAGATCCGGAAACCGGCGAGCAGGTGTATCTCCTTTTTGGCCAGTACGGGCCCTATCTGCAGCTGGGCCAGGTGAGTGAGGCCACCCCCAAACCCAAGCGGGCCTCCTTGCCCAAGGGAGTCAAGCCTGAAACCCTTAGCCTCGAGGATGGTCTTGGCCTTTTGCGGCTGCCGAGGCACCTGGGGGAGCACCCGGAGGGGGGAAAGATCCAGGCGGGTCTGGGCCGTTTCGGCCCCTACGTGGTGCACGACAAGGGCAAGGGGGAGAAGGACTACCGCTCCTTGAAAGCGGAAGACGATGTGCTCGCCATCGGCTTGAGCAGGGCCCTGGAACTGCTGGCCCAACCCAAGCGGGGGCGGGGGGGGCGCACGGCCTTGAAGGATCTGGGCACTCCGGAGGGCAGCAGCGAAGCGATTCAACTGTTTGACGGGCCTTATGGCTTGTATGTGAAGCAGGGCAAGGTCAACGCTTCCCTGCCGGAGGGCACCACGGCCGAAAGCCTGACCCTTGAGCAGGCCCTCGAACTTCTGGCGGCGAAGGCGACCACGGGCAAAGGAACGGGCAAAGGGAAAGGAAGCTCCCGGGGACGCACGGCAACAAGGGATGCTGCCGCTCCCAAGACCTCCCGGGCCAAGGCGCCGGCGGCCGCCAAGTCTCCTCGTGCCACCTCAGCGGGAACCGCAAGGAAAGCGCCTGCTACCACCAAAACCGGTCGGCTCAGGGCCAGCCCCGTTCGGGTGATCCGCCCGGCAGGAAACGGATGAGGATGAGCCGTCCGCCGGTGAGTTGGAGAGGGTTCAAGGTGTGGACAATGGCTTGGTCTCTCCCCCTGCTCAGCTCGCTGACCGGCTGTGCAGGCAACCCCTGGGGTGAAAGCCTTTCCGGCAGTTTTCCCACAGCGTCGGTTCAGGCCACGGCGGAACAGCAGGCTTCTCAGGGCGCCAAAGTCACCGAGGTCGAGGCACCCTCTGGCGTCCCTTCCCCAGGGCCGTCGGCCCAGCCTGGCGCGACCGCCATGGCCCCCCAGCGTTCCCCCTCCTCCGCTTCCCCCCCAGCTCCAGGAGCCAAGCTCGTCGAGCCCCGGGGGGCCAAGACAGAGGCACCCAAGCCAGCGGCACCCAAGCCCAAATCCCCTTCAGTTTCCACCGCGCCCACCCCCTACCGGGTCACCATCCGGCTGCCCCAGGCCGACCCTGCTGCTCCGGCGGAGGGGGTGACCCAGGCGCTGCGAACGGCTGGGATTCCTTTTGAAGTGGAAACGATCGAGCGGGTCAACAGTGGTGCGTCTCCCCAACCTGCCGAATCGCCACCACAAGGTCGAGCCCCTTCGCCCTCGGTCCGTCCGGCCCCTCCCCCCCCTTGACCATGGGAACCCCTACCCGCTTAGGCCCGGGTCTGATCCGTCGGGACCTCAGCCCGCGGCAGGCCCGTCAACTCATGGATACCGCCTATTTGGCAGCAGCGACGGCCCTGCTATGGGCCGCGCTGTACTACTTGCCGGTGGGCAGTCCGCTGTTTCGCCTCGCCCTACCTCTGCCCCTCACCCTGCTCCAGCTGCGCCATGGCTGGCGCTGTGCACTGGAGGGGGTGGCGGTGACGTGCCTGCTGCTCGTGGCCCTGATGGGCCCGATCCGGGGCCCCCTCGTTCTCTTCCCCTATGGACTGCTGGCCCTGTGGTTGGGGTGGGGCTGGCGCCGTCGCCTGAGTTGGTGGATCACCTTGCCCGTGGGTGCCTTGATTGGGGGCTTTGGTTTCCTTGTGCGCTTGGCCGTGCTCTCCGTGCTCATCGGTGAAAACCTCTGGGTGCTGATCACGACGGCAGCGTCCCAGCTGCTGGATCGTTTCACAGATGCTCTTGGGCTGGGGGCCGGTCTAGACCTGGCCCAGGTGCAGGGGGCCGCCCTCGCTCTGGTGTTGGTGCAAAACCTGTTCGTGGTGTTCTGTCTCCATGCGGTGAGCTATTGGATCTTTCCGCGCCTGCAGGCGCCGATCAGCGAGCCTCCCTCCGCGTTGCAGGCGCTGGTGAGCCTGGACCCCCTTTGAACCGAAAGAGACTCCTGTGTGGCGCTCCCGGGACAGCGGAGCGTTGGCTGGCCGCCTGGCGGCAAGGGGGGCCTGCCCCCCAAGTGCTCCTGCTATTGGCGGCCACCGAAACCGCCTCCGTGCCGGGGATCTCCGCCGCAGGAGCGACCCCGGAGTCGCGCCGAGCTACGGCCGCGGCGGATGCGGAACTGCTGTTGCGGGGTCCTCGGGGGCTTCGGCCCCACGCCCTGCCGCCCCTCCCCGCTGGGGTCTCCCCTGCCCTGATTAGTCATGTGGTGGTGGACGCCCTGGGCCTCCATCCCCTGGTGGTGGATCTGGGCTGTGCTGTGGCGCCGGCCATTCCCCATCTGCGCCTGCCGCCACCGGCTGGAGTGGGACCCGCCCGCTGCTTGAGCACGGGAGCGGCGATGGCCCCGAAGCGGGTGGTGGCCCTTCTGGATCAGGGAAAACGTTGGGGCACATGCTTGGCGAAACGGGTCCCCCAGGCCCCCCTTCTGCTGGCTGAGTGCGTTCCCGGGGGGACCACGACCGCCCAGGCCCTGCTCTGTGGCTTGGGGGTGGAGGCCCAGGGCTTGGTCAGCGGAAGCTTGCGAAGCCCTGCCCATGGCTTGAAGCGCGCTCTGGTGGAGCAAGGGGCCCAGAAGGCAGGGCTGGGATTGGGGTGTGAACCCGGAAACGATCCCTTGGCCGTGGTTGCAGCTCTGGGAGATCCCATGCAGCCCCTGGCGGCAGCCCTCCTATTGGAAGCCGCCCTCGGCGATGTGCCCGTGATGCTGGCCGGCGGCAGTCAGATGGCGGCCGTGCTGGCCTTGGCGTTGGCCTTGGCGTCCCCTCGCCAGCGACCCCGGCTCATGGCTGCAACCGCCCTGGCCACCACCCGTTGGGTGGCAGAGGAGTCCAGCAGCGATCTGGTGCGCTTGCTGCACCATCTGGCGCAGCGGTGGGAGGTGGAGCCCCTGGCCTTCGCCAGTTCCCTCCAGTTTTCGGCCTCCTGCCATCCGGCCCTGGCCGATTACGAGGAGGGATTTGTCAAGGAAGGCGTGGGGGCTGGGGGGCTGGCCCTGCTCTGGGAAATGGGCGGTCGGGATCCCGAGGATCTGGCCACCAGCTGCAGTGCGGCCTGCCAGCAGCTCCTTCCCGCTCCTCCAGCCCTGTCCGGCCAGCGTCTACGGTCGCTCCATGGCTGAGGGGCAACTGACGCGGCGATCCCTTCTGGGGATGGGGGTTTATGCCTCCCTGGCCCTGCTCGGGTGCGCACGCCAGGGGCCCAGGCTGGCGGCGCGCAGGGGAGATTTGCCCGAGCGGTGGCTGCGTCAGTTACCGAGAGAGTGGGGTGTGCGTTGGCTCGAGGGGCCTGCCCAGGTGAAGGAGGCCTGCAAAGCACCGCTGGCTGAACGTCCCGCCCTGGTTCAACTAGGGGATGGCTGGGCGACCGATCTGCCAAGCGACACCTGGGCTCCCTTTGGCCATGACCGCCTCCTCACGCGTCTGAATAGCAGGGCCGCTGCCCCCAGCCGTCTGTTCCGTTCGGCGGGGGAGGCATCGCTGGCCTTCCCCTGGAGTTGCAACCCCTGGGTTCTGGTGTTGCGCGACAGACCGGATCTGGCAAAGCAGGCTCCTCGCGGTTGGGACCTCCTCCTGGATCCCACCCTGGCGGGCAAGGTGGTGCTGCCCTCCAGCCCGCGGGTGGTGATGGCGTTGATGCAGGAGGATCCGCAGCGGTTGTGCCGGCTGCGGCGGCAGGCCCTGGCCTTGGACGATCGCCATGGCCTCCATCTCCTGCTCAGCGGGCCCGCCCAGGCGGCCGTGCTTCCGAGGCAGCAGGCGGTGCCCCTGCTCCGCCGCGACCCCCGACTGGCCGTGTTTCTTCCGGACGAGGGCTCACCCCTGGCCTGGTCGATGCTGCTGCGGCCAAAAGGAGGGGAGGCGAGCCCGCCCGCGGAGTGGTTGGAGGCCATCTTGACCCCCCCCCTGCTCCCCAGGCTCCTGGCTGCGGGCTGGGTTCCGCCCCTGCCCGCCCCAGCGCTGGCTGGAGCTCTGAAAGGCTTCCCTCCCGGGGTGGCCCAGCTGCTTCTCCCCCCCGCCGCTGTCCTGGAGCGCTGCCAGGATCTCCCCCCCCTGAAGCCCCAGGAGCGGAACCGTCTTCAGGAGCTTTGGAACAGCACCCTGCCCTGCCAAGGGGCCTAGCCCCAGAGCCGCCGGCGAGGGGGGGCCGCCAGCCGCCGGTGCCCATCCGCCAGGAGCTCAGGGATGGGCAAGTGATGGGGACAGCGGGGGAGGCAGGCGCCACAGCGCTCACAGGCCCGTGCATCCACCTGCTCCCACCAATGGCCTGCCTGGCCGATGAGGCTGTAGCGCTCCTTGGCGAAGGCTTCCATGCCATGGGCAATGGCCAGCTGCCGCAGTCGCAGCAAGGAGGGAATGGGCACCTCCTTGGGGCAGGGCAGGCAGGCCTGGCATTGGCCACACCACTCCTGCCCGAGGCGTTCCTTGCCCAGGGTTTGGAGGCGTTGCAGAGCCTGCTGTTCGTCATCGTTGAGGGGCTGATGGGCGCAGGCCAGGGCGGCGGCCAGCTCCAGGTCGGAAGGAACGGCGGCGCCCACGGTGAGGGTGGTGATTCCCTTGGCGAGGAGAAACCGGTAGGCCAACGAAAGCGGGCCCCAGGGGGCGCAGTCCTCCACCAGCTGGGGAGGGGGATCCTGAAGCCGTCCCCCCTTGTCTGCAGGGGAAATAGCCATCACCCCTAGCCCCGCTTCCAGGGCTTGCTGGGCGAGGTGCAGGCGGGAGGGATCAAAGAGATGGAGGTGCAGGCTGCAGAACCGGAAACGGCCACTCTCCAACGCCCTGGCAATGAGGCTGTTGGAGCCATGGCTGCTGAAGCCCACCTGCCCCACGAGGCCTTCTTCAAGGGCACGGGCACAGAGGTCAGCTCCTGGCCCATCCAAAGCCCAACGCAGGTGTTCTTCCGTGTTCAGCCCGTGGAGGGCCAGGTTGTCCAGTCTGTCGATACCCAGCCGGTCAAGGCTTCCCCTTAGTTGGCACCAGGCCTCAGCGATCTTGAAGCTGGGCAGGAGCTTGCTGGTAATGATCAGATCGGCCCGCTGCTCCGGTTGTTCCCTGGCGAGGGAGGCCAGGGCGGCTCCGAGATAGGTTTCCGCCGGTCCATAGGCCGGAGCTGTTTCGATGTGATTGATGCCGATGGCCACGGCCTTAACCAACACGGCCTCCATGGCCGCAGGGCTTGCCAGGGCCCGCATGGTGCCAAGGGTGAAGAGGGAAACGGACCGCCCCGCACCGAAGGGGCGCCGGATGGATTGGGAAGGGGCTGTGCCCTGTGGGTCAGGAGGAAGGGTCGCCATCATTGGTTGGGCCTGGGGGCTCCTCCGAGCCATCCCCTTCGGAGTCGTCCGGTGTTTCCTCCCCATCCGTGAGGGAGCCCTCGGGGCTTGCTTTGTGAAGATGGCGGATCAATTCCGCAGGGCTGGTCCGGTCGAGGAACCGGCGGAAATCCTCCTGATCTTCCGCATCCGCTTCCGCATCCACCGGGATCGAGGCATCCGCAACCACCTCTTCCAGCATCCAGATGGTGCTGTCGGTGCGCAGTGCCAGGGCAATGGCATCACTGGGCCGGGCGTCGAGTTCCGTGCTCCCCCCTGCTTCGTTGACCAGCTTGAGCACGGCCCGGAAGGTGTTGTCCTCGATGGCATGGACCACCACACGCTCCAGCCGCAGGCCTGCCACAAGGAGGATCTGGGCCATCAGATCATGGCTGAGGGGCCGTGGGGGGCGCTCCCCGTTGATCCCAGCGAGGATGTTCTGGGCCTGGGCCTGATCAATCCAGATGGGCACCTGGCGGCGGCCAGAAGGGTCTCGGAGAAGGACAATCGGGCTGCGGCTGGCTGCATCAAGGGCAATGCCGGCGACCTGCATTTCCACCATGTGTTTCTGCTCCTGGGGTTGTCTGCTGTGCCACAGCCCTGGCCGTTGTTTGATTATGACGAGCTAGCTGCCCCTTACAACAAAGGCATGTTCACCGGATTGGTTCAGGCCATCGGCCGTCTAGAACCCTGTTCCCAAGGTGTTTGGGTGCGTGGGGCCTTGGGAGGGTTGGGGCCGATGGCCCTTGGAGACAGCATTGCTGTTGATGGCGTCTGTCTCACGGTGGCGGAATTGGATGGATCTGGGGAGGGATTCCGGGCAGATGCGAGCGAAGAGACCCTTTCTCGCACTACCCTCGGGATGCGGGCCTTGGCTCGGGCCCAGGTGAATGTGGAGCCCGCGCTTCGCCTCTCCGACCGTCTTGGAGGCCACATGGTCAGCGGACATGTGGATGGCCTGGGAACCGTTCTGGGCATCGAGCCTTTCCCGGCTTCCTGGCGATTGTCCGTCGCTTGGCAAGATCCCAGCTACGGGCGGTATATCTGCGAAAAGGCCAGCATCACGGTGGATGGGATCAGTCTCACGGTGGCGGGTTCTGAGGAAGGGGGGGGGCGCTTTTGGTTGGCAGTGATCCCCTATACCTGGCAAAACACCACCTTGAAGCAGCGGCGCGTGGGAGATGCGGTCAACCTGGAGGCAGATCTGGTGGCCCGTTATTTAGAGCGTTTGCTGACGGATCAAACCCCGAGGGATGGGGTTCAAAAGCACATTGAGCAAGTGCTCAGCGGCCAATGGCTGACTGATCAAGGCTGGTGACCCCGATTGAGGGCTTATTTCTTCCCGGGCTCAAGCGGCAAAAGCCAGATGGAGCCTGTTTCACGATGGAGTTCGATGCGGAATTCCTGTCCTGGTTCCAAGCCCATTCGCTTGGTGTAAGCCTGTCCGATCAGGAGATTGCCATTCCCATGCACTCTGGTTCTGAAGTCGGCATGGCGGCCACGGCTGAGGTTGGTGGCCATGGTGCTGGAAGGAAGGGTGTAACCCTTTGCGGCAACGAGGGCTCGATAAAAACTCTTTTTCAGCACCCTGCCACTAGGTCCCACATATCCGCAGGCACGGGCGATTTGGTCTTCTGGACGATTGCTCAAGGAACGAGCCTTGTCCAAGAGGTCCTTGCCCTCTAACGGGGCGCTGACAGGATGTCCATTGCCCTCTGCAGATCCGTCAGCAGGGCTATCGACCTTGCTGGACATCGGGGAGGAAGCCCTGGTGCTGGCTGAACCAGTCGTACTGGCTGAGCCTTTTTTCGCAGCCATCTGCGTTAACAGGCACTTATATCTTAATTTTGCCCGTAGAGACTGCTTTTCGCAAGCAAATCATCCCATCAAAAATCACTGTAGTTGCGATCAGAGGAGATAAAGGAGTCCGTAGAGCACCACCCAGATGCCATCGACAAAATGCCAGTAAAGTTCTGCGGCTTCGAGGCCGAATGGCTTGGAGGGTGAAACTTGGCCCTCTTGGCCAACCTGCAGGAGAACCACAAGGATGCAGATCACGCCCAGGGTCACATGGAGACCATGGAAGCCGGTCAGGGCGTAAAACGTGCTGGCGAAAAGATGGTCTCTCAGACCAAAGGGGAGATGGAAATACTCCACCATCTGGCCGATGAGGAAGGCGATGCCAAGGCCTGCGGTCAGGAGCAACCAGAGACGACAGGGTTGGGGTTGACCTGAGAGGAGGGAGCGCCCGGCCCTGTGGAATGTGAAGCTGCTGATGATCAACAGGGCGGTGTTGATCGTTGGGAGGACTAGTTCAAGTTCGTAGTTGGAGCCACTGGGTAGGGGGTTGACGGCCCGGAAGGTCAGATAGGCAGCGAAAAACCCCGCGAAGGTCATGCCATCAGCCACCAAGAAGGTGGCTAGGCCGAAGAGCCTCGCATCGGCATGCCCTTCTGAGGGAGCATGGGCAAGCACCTCAGCCTGAGGAGTGGTAGTGGGTTCGCTGGGTGCAGCTGTGGCCAGACGGTCCATGGAAAGAGGAGCGGTGAGGGAAGGGTGAATTAATTCCCGGTCCAGAGGTCCTTGCCGGTTGCTTGGTCCAAGGTCAAGGCGCCAGGGGCATGGCCGTAGCCGTAGGGGTGTTGCACGAGAGGAGCTTCACCCACCCAGTTTTCAACTGGTGGAGGAGAACTGGTCAGCCATTCGGGGGTCAAGGCGTTCCAAGGATTGTCTCCTGCCTTTGGGCCTGCCCAAAGGCTCCAGATCACGTTGTATAAGAAGGGAAGGGTGCTGACCGCCATCAGAAGGGCTCCCACACTGCTGAGCTGGTTGAGTGTGGTGAAGGTGGGGTCGTATTCAGCTACACGGCGTGGCATTCCGTTGAGTCCTAGCCAGTGGTGGGGGGCAAAACAAAGGTTGAAACCGATGAAGGTCAGGGCGAAATGAAGCTTTCCAAGGGGCTCATTGAGCATTCTTCCGGTGAATTTGGGGTACCAGTGGTAGATGGAGCTGAAGATCACAAACACAGATCCTCCATAAACAATGTAGTGAAAATGGCCAACTACGAAATAAGTGTCGTGAACGTGGATATCAAAAGGAACTTGTGCAAGAGCAACTCCAGTTATGCCGCCAAAAACAAAGTTAACGATGAAGGCACAGGAGAAAAGCATGGCGCTATTCAGTGCAATCTTTCCTCCCCACAACGTGGCAAGCCAATTAAAGAATTTAATTCCCGTAGGAACGGCGATGAAAGCAGTGGCAATGGTGAAAAATAAACGCATCCAAGGAGGGGTCCCACTGGTGAACATATGGTGTGCCCACACGATCAGGCCCAGAAAAACAATCGCCATAATTGAATACACCATCGTGCTATAGCCAAAAAGGGGCTTTCTCGCATGGATGGGAAGAATTTCGCTGACCAACCCGAAAGCAGGAAGTACCATGATGTAAACGGCAGGATGGGAATAGAACCAGAACAAGTGCTGGTAAACCACCACATTGCCTCCCAAGCTTGGATTAAAGAAACCCGTGTGAGCTACAATATCGAAACTAAGAAGAAGGAGCGTTCCAGCTAGTACAGGGGTTGATAGAACAGCAAGAATGCTGGTACCCAGCATGGCCCAGCAATACATAGGAAGTTGCATCATTTTCAGCCCCGGCCGCCTCAACTTCAAGATAGTGGCGATGAAATTGATGGCCCCAAAGATGGAACTTCCCCCCAGCAGAAGAACGCTGATGATCCAAACCACCTGAGCTGTTGCGGGGGTTGTGATGCTGAGAGGAGGATAGGCAGTCCATCCAGCTTGCGCGGAACCGGTGATGAAATGACTTGCAATGAGAAGAAGGCCCGCCGGTGGGATCAACCAAAATGCAACAGCATTGAGCCTGGGGAAAGCCATGTCGCGTGCACCCACATAAAAGGGAATCAGATAGTTTCCAAAACCCCCATTCACCACAGGCACGATCCACAAAAAGATCATGATTGTGCCGTGGAGGGTGAGCACCTCATTGTAGGTTTCACGGCTCACAAAATCAGACATTGGGCTGATGAGCTCGGTCCGGATGACGCCCGCCAAGGCCCCACCAATCAAATAGAAAAGAAAGCTAGTAACAATATATTGAATGCCAATCACTTTGTGATCAAGGCTAAAGCTGAAATACTTCAGCCACCCTTGAGGCTGGAGGTTCTCTCGGGGTTGAGGTTGAAGATTCAGATCCTGAGGAGTTGCAACAGTCATGGTCAGGCAATGGGTTGGGGATCGAGTTGGGCCACGGCTGCCGAAGGTGGATTAATCGGACTGTTTTTCTCAAGCCATTGGGCATAATCACCTGGCTCGTGAACAACGACAGAGGAACGCATCCCCCCGTGGTAAGGCCCGCAGAGCTCGGCACAAACCACTGGATAGGTGCCAGGTTTCGTGGCTGTGAAAGTGAGAATGGTCTGCTGACCTGGGATCACATCCTGCTTCAATCGGAATTGGGGAACCCAGAAAGCGTGGATGACATCATTCGCCTTCATTCTCAGTTCAACTGGTTGATTGGTTGGGATATGGAGTTCACCACTGGTAATATTTGCTTCAGGATAATGAAATATAAAAGCAAATTGCAGTGCAGTGAGATCAACGATCAAGGCATTTTCGCCGGAGGCTGGTCCAATTCCCCCCCATATCGGAGGGGATGGTTTGTTTGGATCGCCATTAGGCGAAACGGATGCTGGTTGCACGCTCATACTCTCCGCCATGGGCTGGGCGTGGCCCATAGCACTGTGATCATTGAGAGGGGTCATTCCCCCCATACGTTCATAAATGTCGTAACTGTAAATGCCAATAAATAACACCACGATGGCTGGAATCGCCGTCCATACAATTTCCAAGGGGAGGTTCCCTTCAATTGCCGCGCCATCCGTGCTGTCGCCAGGCTTCCTTCGAAAGCGAACAAGGCTGAAAAGGAGAAGACCGACAATGCCAAGG
Organism: Cyanobium sp.; assembly: GCA_040399505.1. Lineage (GTDB taxonomy): Bacteria > Cyanobacteriota > Cyanobacteriia > PCC-6307 > Cyanobiaceae > Cyanobium. The sequence goes on along the minus strand of JBBARZ010000013.1, from coordinate 19,018 downwards.
AAAAGAATGGCTCCGATGATGAAGAGAACCTTAAAAAGCTCGTCGTAGACCGGGGCGTTGAGGCTTGCGGCAGGTGGCAGGAGCGAAACATTCTGGCCAAGCCAGAGCCCAGCGAGCACAAGAACCATGCCCACCAGGAAGGTGATCAGAGAGGTGGGAATTGCCATGACCTTCTGGAGGAAGGGACAGAATCCGTTGGTGCGGAATTCAAGATAGAGAAGTGAAAGCGGGGCAAAGTACAGCGCCCTCTAATGATTCTATGAAATGTGCTTTGGAAGCGTGGATCCTTTTGTAGCACCAGCAGCAATTGGCGCCAATTGTTGCAAACCTTCCCGAGATGTTTGGAATCCCTGATCTGAAAAACCCCGTTAGCATCTGTCTCTCCTTGACTGCGTCTCGATTGTCTTTGCGGACCGCCCTGCGGATGCTCACCACCCACCTGGTGATCGCTCTCGTGGCCCTTGTGGTGATCGGGGGGGCCACCAGAGTCATGGAGGCGGGCCTTGCATGCCCTGACTGGCCTCTCTGCTACGGGCTCCTTCTGCCTGGAAAGCAGATGAACATGCAGGTTTTCTTGGAGTGGTTCCATCGATTGGATGCTCTCTTGGTGGGGCTTGCGCTGCTTTCCTTACTTGTCCTGAGTCTGTGGGGACGGCGCAAGTTTCCTTCCTGGCTCCCCTGGATTTCAGCCCTGGCCGTTGGATTGGTGAGTCTCCAGGGAATTCTTGGAGCCCTCACGGTCAAAGGGCTTCTCGCCTCTCCCACGGTCACCGCCCACTTGGCCACGGCCCTTGTCCTGGTTCTTCTCATCAGTGGATTGGATCAAGGCCTTGCAGAGCAGAACCCAACTGGTTCCCTCCCCTCATGGTGGCTTGCCTCCCTTGTATTCAGTATTTCGCTGGTGATGGCCCAGTGCATTCTTGGTGCCTCCATGGCCAGCCAGTGGGCCGTGGATCAGTGCTTCACCTCTGGTGAAATGTGTGAATGGGTCCTGAGGCACCGCCAACTCGCTGTTCTGGCAAGCCTTTCTGTTCTCACGCTTGCCATCAGCGCCCTCTTTCTGATCCGTGCTGATGTTCCAATCCGTGCCCTTGCTGTTTCCGCCACAGCCCTTGTGGCCCTTCAAGTCACCTTGGGGGTGCTCAGCTTGAGGGCACAGCTGCAACTTCCATCCCTAACCATTGCCCATCAATTGGTCGCTGCTCTTCTGATGGCCCATCTTGGTGCCCTCTGCGGCCGCACCCTTAGCGCCTGGCGTCCTGCCACTTCCTCGATGGAGGTGAGTTGTGGCTAGTACCTCCATTCCCCGCTCGACACGCCTTCCCGCTTGGCTGGAAGTGGCCAAGCCCCGTTTGATCCCCCTTCTGCTGGCCACCACCGTCGGTGGCATGGCCCTTTCCACGGGATGGCCCCTGGATCCACTTCGCCTTACCTGCACCCTGGTAGGGGGGGCCATGGCTTCTGCTGGGGCAGGGGTTCTGAACTGCCTTTGGGAGGAGGAGCTTGATCGCCGCATGCTCCGCACCAGCAAACGGGCTATTCCCTCTGGGCGTCTGGCCCAACGACAGGCCTTTGCCCTGGCTATCGGCCTAACTCTCGGTGCTGTCCTCGTGCTGGTGTGGGGTGTGAATGCCTTGGCCGCAGCCCTCGCTCTTCTGGGCCTGTGCAGCTATGTCCTGCTCTACACCGCCCTCCTAAAGCCGCGAACCTCCCTCAACATCGTGATCGGAGGTGTGGCCGGCGCCATTCCCCCCCTGGTGGGTGCTGCCGCTGCTGGCTCTCTTGGCGGCTGGCCGTGCTGGTGGCTCTTTTCCCTGGTTTTGGTCTGGACCCCTGCCCACTTCTGGGCCCTCTCCCTCCTTTTGCGGGAGGACTACCGAGCTGCTGGGATTCCCATGTTGCCGGTGGTGCATGGTGTGGTTCCCACAGCCAACGCCATTGCTCGCTACAGCGCTCTCACCACACTCCTTAGCTTGGTTGGGATCGTGGCCCTCCCCAGCGGTGGCTGGCTTTATGGGCTGCTGGTCTTGCCCTTCAACGCTCGTCTTTTGCAACTCACCAACCGTTTGCGCCACGACCCCGCAGACCCGGTCTGCGCTCGTAACCTCTTCCGGTGGTCGATCTTTTACCTCTTCGGGATTTGTCTCCTGCTCTTGCTGGCACGCACCCCCCAGGCCTCACGGGTCACCATGGGGGCGATGGCGGTTCTCCTCCACCTCCCCATCGCTGGGTCTGCCTAGATTGCCAAGGCCGTAAAACCGTTGGAGAAGCTCGGCTTGATTGAGCTCCACCACCTCAAAAAGCGCTTTGGTGGCGATCGCAAAACAGCCCCTGTTCAGGCCCTCGATGACCTTTCTCTACAGGTGCCTTCAGGCTGCCTCTACGGCGTCCTGGGACCCAATGGTGCTGGGAAGACCACGGCGATTCGTATTCTCTGCACTCTTCTGGAGCCAGATGCGGGAGAGGTCAGGGTTGCAGATGTTGATGCTCTGGCCGATCCACGGGCCGTGCGTCGCTTGCTGGGGTACGTCGCCCAAGAAGTGGCGATCGACAAAATTCTGACGGGTCGTGAGCTGTTGCAGTTGCAGGCGGATCTCTATCATCTGCGCCCATCGCAGAGGGAGTCACGTCTCAATGAAGTGATTTCCCTTCTCTCCATGGAGGAGTGGATCGATCGTCGCTGCGGGACCTATTCAGGTGGCATGCGCCGCAGGCTTGACCTGGCTGCTGGGCTGCTCCATCGTCCGGCCGTCCTGGTCTTGGATGAGCCCACCGTTGGGCTGGATCTGGAAAGCCGAAATGCCATCTGGCAAGTCTTGCGGCAACTCCGCGATTCCGGCACCACCATTGTGTTGAGCAGTCACTACCTTGAGGAAGTGGATGCCCTGGCCGATCGCCTGGCCATCATCGAAGCCGGTCGTGTTCTGGCGGAAGGAACTCCACAGCAGCTCAAACAGTCCCTGGGAGGCGATCGCGTCACGCTTCGGGTCAGGGAGTTTAGTGATGAGGAGGAATCCTCCCGGGTACGGGATCTTCTAGAAGTTTGTCCAGGAGTGAGGCAAGTTGTGGCGAATCGCTCCCAGGGCTATTCCCTCAATCTGGTTGTCGAGAATGAAGGGGTCACAGAGGCCATCCGCTCCCGGCTGAATGCGGCCGATCTGCCCGTGTTTTCCCTCGCACTCAGCCGGCCCAGCCTCGATGATGTCTATCTCCAAGCCACAGGCCGCACCCTGATGGATGCGGAACTGGCTGTTGTTGGCCAGAGAGATGCCAAGGAGGAGAGAAAAAAGCAGATGCGCTGACCCAACCGCATCCGTACTCCAAGAATCCCATCACGGTCCCCCGAAGCTCCCAACCCTTTCATGACCAGTGTTTCACCCATGTTGAGCCCTCTGCCTTCTGAGGCGGCTCCCCCCTCCGCTCTGGCCGAGGTGATCCAGGAGACCCTGGCCCTAACCCGGCGGTTGTTTGTCCAACTGCTTCGGCGCCCATCCACCCTTGTTGCTGGGGTGCTCCAGCCCCTGATCTGGTTGTTTTTGTTTGGTGCTTTGTTTGCCAAGGCTCCGGCTGGTCTTTTGCCTGGCTCGGAGAGTTATGGACATTTTTTCGGAGCAGGGGTGATTGTTTTTACTGCATTCAGCGCCGCATTGAACGCAGGCTTGCCGGTGATGTTTGATCGGGAGTTTGGTTTTCTTAATCGTCTTCTTGTGGCCCCTCTGCGTTCGCGCAGCTCTATTATTCTTGCTTCCGTTCTGTATATTCTTTCCTTGAGCCTTGTTCAGAGCATGGCCATCGTTTTGGTCGCGGGGTTGCTGGGTTATGGCTGGCCAGGTGTGTTCGGATTCTTCTTGGTGCTGCTCACCCTGACATTGTTGGTGTTTGCAGTGACCGCTCTAAGCCTAGGTCTGGCCTTCGCCCTTCCTGGTCATATCGAGCTGATTGCTGTGATCTTTGTTGCCAATCTTCCCCTTCTCTTTGCCAGCACGGCGTTAGCTCCTCTTTCCTTCATGCCCGGCTGGTTGGCCTGGTTGGCTTCTGTGAATCCCCTCACCTTTGCGATTGAGCCAATTCGTGCCGCTTATAATGGTGCTGATGTTCTTTCCCAAGTGGTGCTTCAGGCTCCCTACGGAAACCTCACTGGCATTGGTTGTCTGGCCATCCTCTTGACCCTTGCCGTGGTCCTGTTTCTGGCCGTGCGCCCTTTGCTCGATCGAAAGTTGCAGTGAATCTCTCTCCCCAAAGTGATTCCTCTGACGATGGAGTCGGCGTCGGCACTCCGCCCGATTCTCCTCACACGGTCCCTGATGGGCAGGAGGCATTAGTGGAGGCGATTCAGCAGCAGGATGCTCTCCGCGCCGTGCAGCTTGCCGAGCGCTATGTCCATCGTTATGGGATGGAGGCCCTTGAATTGCTTATGCAAGGGGCCGATGCGCATGGAGCCGACGGCGAGCCAGTCCGATCCTGGTTGCTCCCCCTTTTGGCCAAGCCCTCCGGCGCACCGCTGCCAACCTCCCTCCCCTCCTCTGATCTCCCCGCCCCGGTGGCGTTGGATGAAGCGTTTGCTCCCCTTGAGGTTGCCTTCCCCCCGCTTCCCACCCCTGTTGGTGATCCCCATCCGAACAACGTGCCACCCCAAACCTTTCCCGATCCCCCCACTCTCTCTGGGCCAGGTTTCGACGAGCCATTTCCCCTGGAGGAGCTGGAGAACAGAGCAGCCGCTCCCGTGCCCACCTTTGAGGTGGAGGCTCAATCCAGCGGGTCTCTCCCCCCCCCCCGTCGTTCCAGGAAGGACGACAAACGAGGCCACCACTCTCCCGCCCCGATCTCTCCTGCCCTGGCACGCTGGCTGGTCTGGTTGCCCGGCGCTTTCGAGTCCAGGCATAGGTCTTGACCCGTCCTTCCCTCACCGATTGGTCGCCCTTGAAGGGGTCGCTGATTGTGTCCGTTCAGGCGCCAGAAGGTTCTCCCCTGCGCCATCCCCTGGCCATTGCGGCGATGGCGGAGGCCTGCCTGGCCAATGGGGCCTCCGGAGTGCGCTTGGAAAGCCCCGAACACATCGCCGCGGTTCGTCTGCGCTGCCCCAATGCGTTGATTGTCGGCCTCTGGAAGAGAACCTGGGCTGAGAGCTCTGTGTATATCACCCCCCGCTGGGAGGATCTTCAAGCCGTGTGGGCCGCCGGCGCTGATGTGGTGGCCCTCGATGCCACCCTGCGCCCAAGGCCAGAGGGTGTGCTGTTGGACGATCTGGTGCGGCGGGCCCGAGAGGATCTGGGGGTGCCCCTGATGGCCGATGTGGATTCTCTGGATTCGGGAGTGCACGCTGCCGAGTTGGGATGTGCATGGGTAGGCACCACCCTTTATGGCTATACCGAGGCCACCAAGGGGTTCATCCCTCCAGCCTTTGCCCTACTCAGCGAGCTTCGCAGAGCCTTGCCGGCTGCGGTTCCCGTGGTCTGTGAAGGGGGCATTGGCACCCCAGAGCAGGCTCTGCAGGCCCTGAACGGGGGCGCTGACTTTGTGGTTGTCGGTACGGCCATCACAGGGGTGGACCTCCAGGTGGCACGATATGTAAAAACTTTGAATGAAGGATCACAAATCTTTCTGTAGTCAGCATCACGTCGGTCCTTTCCAGGGACACCATGAGGGTGTAGGTCTGGAGGCTGAACCACAGCCATGGCTCTTGAATTTTTTCTGCGGCTGAGGAGGCCGCAGTCAGCGCGATCACCTCTGAGCTCTAAGGCACTCTTGAGCGTTGTTTTACTAGGTGCGGCAGCTTTCCCTTTGAGCCCAGGTCATCTGGCTCAATTTGAAGCACTCAACCGTGAACTTGGCAAGCTCTGCTCCAGCAATCCGCCGAAGCAGGCCACAGCGGTGTGCCGACTTCATGCCAAGTTGGTGAATGCCTTTTAGGGAAGCTCACATCATCCCCGGCATCCCCATCCCACCCAT
>JBBARZ010000013.1:0-12969 GCA_040399505.1 Cyanobium sp. | reverse complement strand
CTTTTAGGGAAGCTCACATCATCCCCGGCATCCCCATCCCACCCATCCCACCCATTCCACCCATCCCACCCATTCCGTCTCCGGCGGGGACGGCACCGGCAGGTTCAGGCCGGTCGGCAATGACCGCTTCGGTGGTGAGGATGAGGGAAGCAATGGATACTGCATCCTGGAGGGCTAGTCGCACCACCTTGGCAGGATCCAAGATTCCAGCAGCCAATAAATCCTCGTAGGTTCCGGTCTGGGCATTAAAGCCTTTGCCCTCCCGGCGGATCTGCTCCACAACCACATCCCCATTGGCTCCCGCATTGCTGGCGATCTGCCGCACAGGCTCCTTGAGAGCGGCCTGAATCAGACGCACCCCGGTGATCTGGTCGCCGCTGAGGGTGGCTATCAGTGTGTCGAGATCATCGGCCAAGGCCAGGAGCACGGTTCCTCCCCCAGGGATGATGCCTTCCTCTACCGCAGCTCGAGTGGCATTCAGCGCGTCCTCAATACGCAGCTTGCGGTTGCGGAGTTCCGTTTCTGTCGGGGCTCCAACCCTGATCACGGCTACCCCACCGGCCAGCTTGGCGATCCGCTCGGAGAGCTTTTCCCTGTCGTACTCGGATTCTGTGACATTCAGCTCCCGTTTGATGGAGGCGATCCTCTGGTCAATGGCAGCTTTGCGGTCCTCCTTGGCAAGGATCGTGGTCTCATCCTTGCTGATGGTTATGCGCTCGGCCTGGCCGAGATCCTCCAGGGTGGCTTTGGCAAGGCCCATGGCCCGGTCTTCACTGATCACCGTGCCACCTGTAAGCACCGCAATGTCTTGCAGCATGGCCTTGCGCCGCTCCCCAAACCCGGGGGCCTTCACGGCAGCCACCTGGAGGACGCCCCTGGTCTTGTTGACCACCAGGGTGGCCAGGGCTTCCCCCTCCACCTCCTCGGCGATGATCACCAGCGGCCGACCACTGCGGGATACCGCTTCGAGAACAGGGACCAGATCTGTCACGCTGTTGATCTTGCGGTCGGTCAGGAGGAGCAACGGATGGTCAAAGCTGCACTCCCTTCGTTCCTGATCAGTGATGAAGTAAGGGGAGCTGTAGCCACGATCAATGGCCATCCCCTCAGTGATCTCCACCTCTGTCGCCAGAGATTTGGATTCCTCCACGGTGATCACCCCATCGGTGCTCACCCGGTCCATGGCCTCCGCAATCATCCGACCCACTTCCTCGTCGTTGCCGGAGCTCACGGTGGCCACCTGACGGATGGCTGCCCCCTGAACAGGGGTGCTACGGGTGGCAATCCCCTGCACGGCCCGATTCACTGCGAGCTCCATGCCACGGCGGAGTTCGACGGGATTGGAACCAGCCGCCACATTTCGCAGACCTTCGCGAACCATCGCCTGGGCGAGCACGGTGGCGGTGGTGGTGCCATCGCCAGCGGTGTCCTTGGTTTTGGAGGCCACCTGCTGCATCAGCTTGGCGCCCAGGTTCTCGAAGGGGTCGGAGAGTTCGATTTCCTTGGCAATCGTCACCCCGTCATTAACAATGTCGGGAGAGCCAAATTTCTTTTCCAGCACCACATTGCGCCCCTTGGGCCCAATGGTGACTCGGACCGCATCGGCAAGAGCGTTGACTCCCCGTTCGAGGGAGTCTCTGGAGGCGTCGGAGAACTGGATCAGTTTGGCCATGAATCGAACGTGTGGAGCACTGGCTTGCTTTCCAGGCTCCCATATGGAGGGCTTCCGTCACCAGATCCAGATGGGACGGTCTCAGGTTGGGTTGGCGGCCGGTAGGGTCGGCCATGTGCAGACAGATCTTGGCCCAATGGAGGAGATCCTCCAGCAGACACTTGAGGGCGCCGCTGACCGTGCCCTCTCCACTCCTGCGGCTGCGGATGGGCTTGTGTTTCTCCTCATCGCTTCCCTCGGCCTGGTGATGGCCTTGGTGTATGTACCGATCCGCCTGTTTCTTACCATCACGGCCCGAAGTCGTCGGCTGCGGCTGCTGCAGCGAATCCGCCGCCTGCGTGAAGACCTCGGCCAGCCCTTGGCGCCCCCAGGGGCCGAGGATCCCGACCCTGTTTCCTAGCGCATCACCATTCCCCCATCCACCTGCAGCACCTGGCCGGTGATGTAGGCCGCCGCCGGATCGGCGGCAAGGAAGCGCACCACTCCAGCCACCTCCTGGGGGTGGCCCATTCGTCCCAGGGGGATCGCCTTGAGAATCGGCTCCTGATCCAGACTCGCCGTCATCTCGCTTTCGATGAAGCCCGGAGCCACAGCGTTCACGGTGACCCCACGGCTGGCAAATTCCGCGGCGTTGCTGCGGGTGAGACCGATCAGGCCCGCCTTAGCCGCGCTGTAATTCGCCTGGCCCGGATTGCCCATCAGGGCCACCACGGAGGTGATGTTGATGATGCGGCCTCTGCGGGCCTTGAGCATCAGCTTGCTCACAGCCCTGGTGGTGAGAAAGCAGCCGGTGAGATTGAGATCAATCACGGTCTGCCAATCCGCCGTTTTCATTCGCATCACCAGGCCGTCACGGGTTATGCCGGCATTGTTTACAAGAACGTCAATCCTTCCTCGCCGCCCCACGATGTCCTGAACCATCGCCTCCACCTCCATTTCCTCCGCCACGTTGGCTTGATGGGTCCAGGCCTGTCCGCCCGCCTTCACGATGCCTTCCACCACGTCGGCTGCCGCCTCTGGCGAACGGGCGTAATTCACCACGACCTCTGCGCCGGCAGCGGCCAGCTCCTGGGCGATGGCGCGGCCAATACCCCGGCTAGCGCCCGTCACGACGGCCACCTGCCCAGCGAGGGCTTTCGACCTGTCCCCGATGGTGGCCTGGGGGTGGTTGGTCATGGCGGAGGAGCGGCTGCGGCGGCGATCGTATGTCCGCGCCTGGCGTCACAGGATTCAGCCTGGCATCTGTTCCACACTCACCACCGCATTGCCCAGCAGCTTTTGGAAGAGGTCAAGCTGTTTCTTGCTGCCCAGTACCACCATTAGCTGACCTGGTCCCAGCTTTGTGTTGCCTCCAGGATTGGCCACCAGGGTTGGGATATTTCCATAGCGGGTGCCTCGGTAGGAGTAGGGGTTCACGACAGCCGGTGCCGGCATACGAATCGCCAGCACTAAGGCTCCAGAGCGTCCTCCCAGATCCAGTTCGGCGAGGGAGCGGCCGTTGATCTCACCCAACTGGGAGGGATTATCGCTGAGTTGAAATTCCTCCACCTCACAATCCGAACCTGCCAGGAGTTCCATGAAGTCCACCGCCAGGGGGCGGGTGGCGGTGGAGGCCATGGTGCGGCCCCCGGCCACGTAGGGGCTCACCACCTGGTCGGCCCCAGCCTGCCGCAGTTTCCGTTCGGCCTCCTCGCTGTCGGAGCGTGCGATGAGACGGCACCGAGGGGCAATGGCCCGGGCACTCAGCACCACATAGACGTTGGCGGCGTCGTTCGGTAGGGCCGCCACCAGGCTGCGGCAGCGGTGAATGCCTGCATCGATGAGAGTCTCGTCCAGGGTGGCATCCGCCAGGAGCACGGGCAGGCCCTTGGCCTCAGCAGCGTCCCGCCGCTCCTGATCCATCTCCACCACGAGCAGAGGGGTGCCCTCACGGCTGAGCTGGGCGGCGATCTCCCGGCCGATGCGGCCATAGCCGCAGAGGATCACGTGATCGTTCATCTGTTTGAGCCAGATCAGGAGCCGTCGCTCGTGCAGGCGTTGAAAGTAACCCGTTTCAGCCAGCCCCAGCAAACTTTGGAGGCCCAGCTGCACCACCACGAACCCCCCGATGATGGAGAACACGGTCACAATGCGCCCCTCCTGAGTCAGGGGGTGCACCTCGCCGTAGCCGATCGTGGGGATCGTGATCGCCACCATCCAGTAGCAATCCCCCCAGTCCCAGCCCTCGGTGAGGCGATAGCCGATGGCACTGGCATTCACCACGATCACCAGGGCGATCAGGGGGATCAGCCAGGGATGCCTGAGGCGTGAGGTTGGCGGCGGGCGGCGCGGCAGGTGAACGCGCCTTTGTTTGATTCTGCCTCTCCGAAGGAAGGATCTAGGCCAGGCCAAGGGCGTTGAGCACCTCCGCATCGCTGAGGGTGGCCAGGCCCGAAGGGTCGGCCAAACCCCTCACCCCCTCCCGGGTGGGGAGGGAGTCGGGGCTGCGGCCGAGGGCCACCAGTGGCACGCCGCAGAACAGGGCCAGTTCCTCCGTAATGGGATCGCTGGTGAGCACCACATCGCTGCCCGCCACTTGGGCCGCCCGCTCCAGCAGGGCCCCTGGCTTGGCAGGTGTCAGAACCTGGTGGCGCAGCCCCGGAATCTTGCCGCCAATGGTGGCTGGTAAACCTTTCCATCGCTCCTGGGGCCAGTCGCCAGGCACCCCCGCCGGCACCAGAAGGAGCATGGGCCCCTCCCCTGGGGGGAGGCTGGCGGCGGCCTTCTCCAAGGCAGATTTCGGAAGAGAGAGGCGGAACCGGTCGGCGGCCAGGGGAACGCCGATGGGCTTTAGGTAGGTCGCAAGCTCCTCGCTGGGCCACCCTCCCCGAGGCAGGCTCACCAACTCCGTTGCGGAAAACCCTGCCGTGGCAATGCGCGTGGGGATATGGCTCATGGAGAGCATCAGATCCACTTGGCGGCCACCGGCCAAATTGATGCAAACCTGGAAATCGGGCTCCCGAATGGACCCCAGCAGATTGGCCCAGTCCGCCAGGCTGGCATCACTGAAGGAAAAGGGAATTACCTTTTCAACGGCTGGGAGCAGCTTCCACACCGGGGCCGCAGTGGGAGAGCAGGCCACCTGCAGACTGAACCCCAGGTTGTCCGCCACGGCGGCAGCTGCAGGCAGCACCTGCAATTGCTGGAGAGCGTCCCCGGGGACCAGAAACAGGGCGCGCATCGGGGGGCTTGGGCGGTAAGCCTGATTGTATGGAGCAAGTCACCAGGCCGTCTGTGCGTGTTGGAGGAGCTGCATGCATTTGCTGATCGCTGCTGCTGGAAGTGGCCGCCGCATGGGAGCGGAGGTCAACAAGCTCCTGCTGCCGGTGGCGGGGCGGCCCGTTCTGGCCTGGACCCTGGAGGCTGCCCTGGCCTGTGAGGACATTTGCTGGATCGGGGTGATGGGCCAACCGGATGATGGTCCGGCTATCGCGGAGATCCTGGCCGCTGCGGGGCCGGCGAAGCCGATCCAATGGATTCTGGGGGGGGCGACCCGCCAGGACTCCGTGCGTCTCGGCTTGGCGGCCTTGCCCGGGGAGGCCGAGGCGGTGTTGATCCATGACGGCGCCCGTTGTCTGGCCACCCCGGAGCTGTTCAGTCGTTGCGTCGGTGCCCTCAGGGAGGCCATCCGTATTGGGGAAGGCATCATCGCGGCCAGCCCGGTGAGCGACACGATCAAGCAGGTGGATGGCAGGGGCCAAATTCTGGCCACCCCCGACCGGCAGCAGCTCTGGGCAGCCCAAACCCCCCAGGGGTTTGCGGTGCAGCAGCTCCGGCAGGCCCATCGACAGGCCCAGGAGGAGGGCTGGAGTGTCACCGACGATGCGGCCCTCTATGAGCGACTGGGGTTCCCGGTGCGGGTGCTGGAGGCCCCGGCGTCGAATATCAAACTCACCACCCCCTTTGATCTGGCCGTAGCGGAAGCCGTTCTGCGCTCCCGTGGCTAGCAAGGCTGGAAGAGGAAGGAACCCATGGCTGAACTCTGGAACCAATGGTCCTTCTGGGCTGTGGCCGCTGCCCTCCTGGCGGCCCTCACCTCCTTGTTTGCCAAGGTCGGTGTGGAGGGGCTTCCCAGCAACCTGGCCACCCTGCTGCGCACCCTCGTGGTGGTGCTGTTTCTGGCGGCGGTGGTGCTGACGCGGGGAGAGGGGTTGCCCCTGTCATCCCTGCCCCGTCGGAGTCTGGTGTTTCTCCTGCTCTCTGGTCTGGCCACCTCTGGCTCTTGGATGTGCTTTTTTCGGGCGCTGCAGTTGGGTCCAGTGGCGCGGGTTGCTCCCATCGACAAGCTCAGCGTGGTGCTCGTGGCCATTGGCGGTGTGGCCCTTCTGGGGGAAACCCTCAGCCCCCTGCAGTGGGGTGGAGTGGTGCTAATTGCACTGGGAGCCGGGCTGGTCGCCTGGACCTGAACTGCGCTTGTGCTGACGCCCTGATGGGCCGGCGCCAAGCTGGTTTCAGGTGTAAACCGGTGCAGTCATGGGTGGAGTCGTCCGAGCAGCGAGGGGATGGGTGAAGCGCTGGGTCGTGCTCATGCTGGTGATGGCGGCCCTGATCCTGCCTATGGGTTTCAGGGGAACCATGGCGGCGCCGACCCAGGCGCCGCGGGATTCCTTTTCCCCGCCGGCCCAGAAGGCTGCGGAAGGGTTGCCGAGCCCAGCGTGGATCACCCTCGATGGGCGCAAGGTGCTTGAGGTGCGGGTGGCGGCTGGCGCCCAGACCCCCCAGCTCGTGGCCGAGCGGGGCAGCAGGATCCTGGAGGAGCTGGCGAAGAACCAACGGATCGATCCCGACCAGGTAGTGGTGAGGGAGGACCCGCCCTATTTCTTGGTGGGGCTGCTGGGCAGCGATGGCCGCTTCCAGCCCCAGCTGGCCGTTGATGAACGGGCAGCCCGGGCCTTTGCCCTCTCCCGAGAGGAGCTGGCCTTGCTGTATCGCGACCAGCTGCGCGGTGCCCTCAAGCAATACCGCAGCACCCACAGCCTGGAGGCCTGGCTAAGGGGGCTGGCATTGGCCATGGCCGTTCTGCTGCTGTATGTGCTCTGGTGGAACCTCCAGACGGTGCTCAATCACCGGCTTCAACGCTGGCTGGATGCCCGCTTTGGGGCTGTGGGCCTGCGCTGGGGGGGCAATCCGGTGCTGGATGGGGAGCAGGTGCGGGGAGGGCTGCAGGTGCTTCGGCGCTTGGGGCACTGGACCCTGTTGCTCTTGGCCAGCTACCTGCTGATCCCCTTGCTACTGAGCTTCTTCCCCCCCACCCAGGCCATTGCCGAGGGGTTGCGGGCCCATATCCTCCGGGTGGTGGGCCAACTGATGGACAGGGGCACCCATGCGATCCCCAACCTCCTGGCGGTGGCCCTGATCCTCTTTCTCACCCGCCTGGCCATGCAGGGGTGCAAGGCCTGGTTCGCGACCATTGAGCGCGGTCGATTGGTGTTTCCCGGCTTTTACCGGGAATGGGCCCGCCCCACCGGGCGCCTGGTGGCAGGGGCCATTCTTCTGGCGGGATTGGTGACGGCCTATCCCTATATCCCTGGCTCGGGCAGTCGGGCCTTCCAGGGCGCCGGATTGTTTGTGGGCCTGCTGGCGGCCCTGGGATCCAGCGCCGTGGCTACCAATGTGATCAGTGGGCTGATGCTGATCTACACACGGGCCTTCCAGGAGGGGGATCGCATCGAAATCAATGGGGTGCTGGGGGTGGTACAGGATCGGGATCTATTGGTCACTCGCATCGTCACCCCCCGGCAGGAGGTTGTGAGCCTTCCCAATGCCAGTGTCATCGCCTCGCCGATTCTCAACTACAGCTTCAGTCGCCGGGAAGCTGCCCAGCCAGTGGCTTTGGCCACCACCATCACCATTGGCTACGACGTGCCATGGCGCCAGGTGCATCACCTTCTCCTCGGAGCCGCCACGTCGGTGGCGGGAATCTCCGCCGAGCCCCCTCCCTACGTTTTGCAGACCTCCCTCAACGATTTCCACATCAGCTATGAACTGAATGCCTACGTGGCGGATGTGCTTCGTTATCGAGAGATCCTCTCCGACCTGCTGGGCGCCATCCAGGATCAGTTCGCTGAGGCAGAGGTGGAGATTCTCTCGCCGGCTTACCACGCCATGCGCAACGGCAATCTCAGCACCGTGCCGCCTTGGCCACCCCGCCCTGGGGCCTAGGCCTCCAGCCAGGTGGGTTCCAGCTTCAGCAGACCCGCGGATCCATCCAACCGTGCCCAGACCCCGATCGGCAGGGCAGCGTTGCCAGGGGTGTGGCCCACTGGCAGGTTGGCTACGACAGGAATGTCGAGGTCGGCCGTCCGCTCTTTCAGCACCTGCTCGGTGCTGAAAAAGGAGTCGGGGGACTGGTCGGCTCGATCCTCATCCATACAACCGCTGAAGCTTCCCCAGCCGATTCCCGCCAGCTGCTGAAGGGCCCCACAGAGGCGCCAGTGGGTGAGCATTCGCTCGATGCGGTAGGGGGCCTCACCCACGTCCTCAAACACCACGATGGCGCCCCGGAGATCCGGCAGGTGGGGGGTGCCCAGCAGATGGGTTGCCACCGTGAGGTTGGCCACCAGCAGGGGCCCCTCAGCCACACCGCCTCCCCACCCGCTGCCTTCCAGCGGAGCCAGCCCCCTGCCGAAGAGAAGGTCATGCAGTCGCTCCTGACTCCAGAGGGGTTCATACGCCAGGGTTGTGAGGAGAGGGCCATGCACCCCTCCGCTGCAGCCCCGGGCCCAGCGGGCCCAAAGCAGGGAGGTCACGTCCGAGAAACCAAGTAGCCACTGGGGACTCGCCAAAAAGGGCAATCCACCATGCCCATTGTCCAGAACTCGGGCCGCCCCCCAGCCCCCGCGCACGCAGGCCAGCAGGGGCGCCAAGGAGCCATCCGGTTCCTGGCGTGTCAGATCCTCCGTCCGTTCCGGGTCGGTTCCCGCAAAATAGCCCCAGCGCCTCCCCACCAGCGGGCCCGGTTCCCGCACCTGCAGCCCCCAGCTCCGCAGCAGGGCGATGCCAGCCTCCAGCCGCTCTGGCGATTCCACGGCGGAGCTGGCCGCCACCAAACGCACCCTGTCGCCCAATCGGAGTGGGGGCGGAAGGGGGGGGCTCCTCATGCTTGGGCCACCACCAGCCCCAGAAGAAGAAGGCTGCCGAGCCACACCTGATGGCTGAAGTGCTGAGTGTAGGTGGCCCTGGGCAGGGCAGGACGGCGCAGGATCCAGGCTTCCCGCTGCATGGCGAGGGTCGCTCCAGCCCAGAACACCCAAAACAAGGGGTGGTTCACCCCGCGCAGCCAGGCCGCACCAGCCAGGGCCAGGCAGGTCAGGGCGTAGCACCCGGCTACCACTAGGGGGGCCGTCGGGCCGAGGGTGAGAGCGCTGCTGCGCACCCCGATCCGGCGATCATCGTCCCGGTCGCTCATGGCATACACCGTGTCGAACCCGAAGGTCCACAGCAGGGTGGCCAGCCAGGTGAGAAGGAGAGATCCCCAGGCTGCTTCAGGAGCGGCGCCTCCCGCGCTATTGCTCGCGGCCCAGGGAATCAGCACCGCAAACCCCCAGCAGAGAGCCAACACCAGCTGGGGGAGGGGAAACCAGCGCTTGGCCGAGGGATAAAGCAACACAGGCGGGAGGCAAGCCAGAGCCAGAGCCAGACAAGGGCCGCGGCTTGGGGCCGGGAGGGCCAGCACCACCATCAGGGCCACCAGAAGGCAGCTCCCGAGAATCACCCAGGCGGTCCCCACCTTCACCCGTCCATCGGCCAGGGGGCGCCCCTTGGTGCGATCCACCAGGGGGTCAATGGATCGGTCCCATAGGTCGTTGGCTACGCAGCCTGCGCCGCTCACCGCCAGGCCTCCAAGAGCGATCGATCCCACGAGCGCCGCAGGGGGAGGCGAGAGGGGGTGGAGCCAAAGGGCCCATCCGGCCGGGATGAGCAAAATCAGTCTGCCGCTGGGTTTGTGCCAGCGCAGCAGTTCCAGCCAGTTGCCAATCTTTCGGCCCATGGGCCAGGGTACTGGTGATGTCTTCCCCAACCTCATTTCTCCGGTGGCGGCAGGTTATCGGTCAGGGGAGCACTGCGGATTGCTGCAGCGGACGGTCTGCTGGGGGCCACCGGTGGCAAAGTAGCGCGGCCTTCGCCCAGCATGGTTCGAATGGGCAGCAGCGAGCCTTCGGTTTCGATCTCTTCCCAGGGGCAAGCAGATGGGGGTGAACGCCGTGTGGCCGCCATCGACATCGGCACCAACTCCATCCATTTATTGATCGCTGCCGTTGATCCGGCTCTCCACAGCTTTCGGGTGCTCCTGGCGGAGAAAGCCACCACCCGCCTGGGGGAACGGGATCCAGTGACTGGAGATCTAGGCGGAGAGGCCATTGAGCGGGCTTTCCTCACTCTGCGCCACTGCCGCGATCTGGCCTTCAGCCATGGGGTGGAGCAGATCCTCACCGCAGCGACCAGTGCGGTTCGGGAGGCGCCCAATGGCCGGGAGGTGCTGCAAGCCATAGAGGACCAGCTGGGCCTCGAGGTGGATCTGGTCAGCGGCCCGGAGGAAGCCCGATTGATCTATCTGGGCGTGCTCTCGGGCATGGCCCTCGATCAGACCCCCCACATCATTTTGGACATCGGAGGCGGGTCCACGGAGCTGATCCTGGCCGATGGCTCCGATGCCCGGGTGTTGACGAGCACGCGGATCGGGGCGGTGCGCTTGCAGCGCGATTTTTGCCAGGAGGACCCCCTTCCTCCTTCTCGGCGCAGCTTTCTGGAGGCCTATATCCAGGGCGCGTTGGACCCTTCAGTAGCCCAGGTTAAGCAAGCCCTGCAGCCGGGCGAAAAGCCCTTGATGGTGGCCACCAGCGGTACGGCCATGGCCATGGCGGCCCTGCTGGCGGCGGAGGAAGGCCGCCCCCCCCTTCGCCTTCAGGGCTATCGCCTCTCCCGATCAAGGGTGCAGGGGCTTCTCCAACGCCTGATGGCCATGCCTCTGGAGCAGCGCAGGCAGCTCGCCCCGATCAACGACCGTCGGGCTGAAATCATCGTGCCCGGGGCGCTCATTCTTCACACTGCCATGGTGATGCTGCAGATGCGTGAGCTGGTTGTGTGTGAACGGGCCCTGCGGGAGGGTCTGATTGTGGATTGGATGCTTCGCCAGGGATTGCTGGATGATCGCTTTGCCTTTCAGAGCACCATCCGGGAACGCACGGTGCTCCACCTCGCTCGCACCTACGGGGTGGATCTAGCGCGGGCAGCCCGGGTGTCGGGCTTTGCCCTCAGCCTCTACGACCAGACTCGGGGATGGTTACATCAGGACCCGGGTCCGGGTCGTTTGCTGCTTTGGGCTGCCGCTCAGCTCCACACCTGTGGGCAGCACATCAACGTGGCGGCTTATCACAAGCACACCTGGTATCTCATCCGCCATGGGGAGCTGTTGGGCTACTCGGAGGCGGAACACCTGATGGTGGCCGCCATGGCCCGCTACCACCGCCGGAGCTTGCCCAAAAAGCGCCACGAGTCGTGGCAACTGATCGAAAGTCGGGAGGATCGCCGCACCGTCAGCACCATGGCGCTGCTGTTGCGCCTGGCCGCAGCCCTTGACCGTCGGCCGGGCCAGATGGTTGCAGGGTTCAAGGTCATGCGGCTTGGAGCGGCAGCCTTCGAGATTGCCCTGGTGCCAGAGCCTGCAATGAACGGAGAGGGTTGGCAGGATCTCAGCCTGGAGTGCTGGAGCCTCCGCTCTTGTGCCCCCGTGGTGCTGGAGGCATCCGGGTTGGAGCTCAAGGTGAGGGCGTTGGCGGAGGAGGCGCTGCCGGCGTGAGGACCTTCGGGCTGAAGCGTTTCCAGCGAATGTCATCCACCCCTCCAAGGGGAGTGGCCTGACCGGGGCCGATGGCGGCACGCACCGCGTGGGGACGTCCGGTCATGACCTCCAGGCCACGGCCCAAGGGGAAGCTCCTTTCCCCGTTGAAGGTCCCTTCGAAGATGGTTTTCCCGTTGGCGTCGCGCACCTCCAGCCAGCTGGGCTCGTTGGCCTGAAGGCGCAAAGTGTCCGCCGCTGGTGCGTTGCTGGAGATGCTGCCGGCCTTCGTGCCCTGGGTCGGTTGCAGGGAAGAAGGTTGGGGAATGGCTCGTTCCGGGGCGGGGGCGGGGGTGGGCTCCAGCTCAGGAGAAGCGGAGGGGCCGCGGCTTGGGGAGGGGGCCAGCAGGAGCCACGCTGCTGTTGCTCCAAGGGCCGTCAGCAGGGCTGCCAGGGGCCAGCCCCAAAGGGGAATGGACCTTCTCCTTGAAAGGCTGGGGGTCGGCCGAGGGGGATTGCGGGTGGCCTCTGACGTCGAGACAGAAAGATCTGGGCTTCCATGCCCGGAGGGTTTGGATGGGCCAGCAGGTCTGCGCTCCATGAGCCGGCTTTCGCGCACGTTGGCGATCCCTTCCTCCAGATTCACATTCAGGGTTTCAGCGATGCGGCGGGCCAGGGCCACAATGAACACCCCTTCAGGAAGTTTGTTGTGATCCCCCTTCTCCAGGGCCTGCAGAAGGCGAGGTTCCACCCGGAGGCGCTTGCCCAGGGCATCCAGGGACAACCCAGCCCCCTCCCTGGCACGCGTCAGTTGGTCTCCCAACCGGACCAGCTCGGGGATGGAGTCCTCTCCAATCCCATCGAAGGGAAGAGGGGCCTCAGAGTTGCTCATCATGCATGGGATTCAGCCACTCGAAGTATGGCCAGGGGAAAGACGGCCTGCATAGATTCAAGATCAGCCTCGCCGGCCAAGAAATGTTTGCCGGAGCAGTTCTCGATGGGGCATCACGATGTTGATGATTGGAAGAAAGGAACCCTTTCAGTAATGGGCGATACTGGATTCGAACCAGTGACCCCTTCCGTGTGAAGGAAGTGCGCTACCACTGTGCTAATCGCCCTGGTGGCCCCGCACTGTGCGGTTAGACCAGAAGTGACTATAAACCACCCTGGGCCTGCCCTGGTGGCGGGTGAGAGGCGAACCTTGGCCCTCCCGAGTATCAGGGGGCCGTGTTTTTGGGAGAGACTCGGCCCGATCTTCGGCTTCCTGCCGTGGCCAATGGCGGAGGGCTGATCCGTCACCATGGGGGTTGTGATGCCTGCCATGGAGTGCCATGCCGCAGCCGGAGACGCTTGCTCTGGAAGCCGAAACCCTTCCCACCACGGATGTGCTGATCGTTGGGGGGGGAGTGTGCGGGACGGCACTGCTGTTCGTTCTGGCCCGTTACACCACCCTCTCCCATCTCACCCTGGTGGAGCGCTA
>JBBARZ010000012.1:0-31587 GCA_040399505.1 Cyanobium sp. | reverse complement strand
AGGTGCACCGCCAGCAGGCCCTCGCCCTGGGCCTGCCCGCCCAGGCCCTCGCCGTTACCCCCTATGTGCGCAACACGGCAGAAGAAGCCAAGGCCGTGGCTGCCCAGCTGCCCAGTGGAAGCCGGGTGCTGCTTGTCACCTCAGCGTTTCACATGGCCCGGGCCAGGGCTCTCTTTGCCCGCCAGGGGCTGGTGGTGGTGCCCTATCCGGTCGACTTCCAGGCGCGGGGGAACTGGGCTGGCTCCGTTCTCAAGGACTTTCGCTATTGGTTCCCCTCTGCTGAGGGGTTGGAGGACAGCAGCCGGGCCCTGCGCGAAGCCCTGGGCCGACTGATCAGCAGAAGCTAGGAGGCCTTTCTCGGCTCGCCCACCACCACGGCTTCCGGGGGAATCCACATGGCATCCCCAAAGGAAAAGAAGCGATACCCCAGGCGAATGGCCTCCCCGTAGAGGGCCAGGAGTCGCTCCCGGCCGATCAGGGCACTGACGAGCAGCAGGAGGGAACTCTTGGGCAGATGGAAATTGGTGAGGAGGCCCTGCACCACCTGGAACCGGAAGCCCGGTTGGATCACCAGGTTCACCGGGCCCCGATAGGGCCGCAGCTGCCCCCCATGGAGCGCGGCCACCCCCTCCAGGCTGCGCACGCTGGTGGTGCCCACCGCCACCACCCGCCCCCCCCGCAGGCGCGCCGCCTCAACGGCCGCCACCAGCTCCGGAGTCACCTCCACCCACTCGCTGTGCAACTCCAATCCTTCCAGCCGTTCCTGCTCCAAGGGCCGGAAGGTGCCCAGCCCCACGTGCAGGGTCACCGTGGCCCGCACCACCCCCCGCTCTTGAAGGTGCTGCAGAAGGGCATCGCTGAGGTGCAAGCCGGCGGTGGGGGCGGCAACGGCGCCGGGTTGGGTGGCGTAGCGCGTTTGGTAGCGATCGCCCTCCAACCCTTCCGTGCCATGGATGTAGGGAGGCAGGGGGATGGCTCCATAGCGCTGCAGGAATGGCTCCAGGCTGGGGGCATCCCCCAGGCCCGGCGGGAAGCGCACCACCCGCCCTCCGGATTCGGCGTGGAGGCCCACCACCTGGAGCGGCACCGGCGGATCATCCTGGCCTTGAGGGGGATCCAGCACCAACACTTCCCCGAGCTTGACCCGCTTGGCCGGCTTGAGCAGGCAGAGCCAATCGCACCCTTCCCCCTGGGGCCAGGGCTCCAGCACCAACACCTCCACTGCCCCGCCACTGGAGCGCCGGGCTTGCAGCCGGGCCTGCAGCACCCGGGTGTCGTTCACCACCATCAGATCCCCGGACCGGAGCTCCTCCGCCCAGTCCCACACCTGACGGTGGCGGGCCCCCTCGCCCGGCTCCACGATCAGCAGGCGGGCGCTGTGACGGGGCTCCACGGGCCGCTGGGCGATGGCCTCCGGGGGCAGGGGGTAGTCGTAGCTGGAGAGCAACCAGTCCTCAGAGGAGGTCATGGATCAGCTGGCCAGCTCAGAGGGCCAGGCTCTCAGGGTTAGTTTCGATGATTTGAGCCAGCTCTTGCAGAAAGGCTGCCGCATGGGCACCGTAGATCACCCGATGGTCGCAGGTGAGGTTCACCTGCATCTGGCGGCCCACCCGGATGGAGCCATCCTTTCCGGCGATCACCGCAGGCCTGGAGGCGGCTACCGCCAGGATCGCCCCTGAGCCGGGCGGCAGGATGGCATCGAAGCGATCCACCCCAAACATCCCCAGATTGGAGAGCGTGATCGTGCCCGTGCTGTATTCCTCGGGTTTGAGCTGCTTGCTGCGGGCCCGGCTTACCAGATCGGCCCAGCTGCGAGAAAGGCTGTAGAGATCGGTGCGATCGGCCTGGGCGAGCACGGGGGTGATGAGGCCTCCGTCTTCCATAGCCACCGCCACTGCCACATTCACCGCTGCGGGGTAGGCCATGCCCGCCTCGCTGTAGGCCGCATTCATCTGCGGATGGCGGGCCACGGCGACGCCCACGGCCTTCGCCAGCAGGGCCGTCATCGTGACGCCCTTGCCCTTCACCTGCTTGTAGAAGACGTCCAGCTTGTCGGTGGTGATGGTGTAGCCCACGTGGAAGCAGGGCACCGCGAGGCTGGCCACCATGTTGCGGTTCACAGCCTGCTGCAGGGTGTTGAACGCAGCGGTTTCGCCGGGCCTGCCGAAGGCTTCCCCGGCCGTAGCTGGGGCAGCGGCCGGAGCCGCGCTGCCATTGCCCCCAGCAGCCGGAGCCGAACCCTCCGCCACCCGGGGCAGGCTCACCGGCTGGCCTGCGGCACGCTCCACATCTTCCGCCTGGATGCGGCCGTGGGGACCACTGCCCCTGAGGCCAGCCAGCTGAACGCCCAGTTGGGAGGCCAATTTCTTCGCCCGGGGGGTGGCCACCACGCGCCCATCGGCAACAGCAGGAGCAGGCGGGGCAGGGGCCACCGGCACAGGGGGCGCGACAGGCGCTGCCACCGGCACCGGAGCCACTGGGACTGGGGCCGCCACAGGAGCCGCAGGAGCTGGAGCAGCCGGGGGAGCAGCGGCGGCTGCGGCCTTGGCCTGGGCCTGCACATCGGCGATCTCAGCCTCGCTCTCAGCAATCAGGCCAATGGTGTCGCCCACGGGGGCCGTTCCACCCGCATCCACCAACACCACGGCCAGAAAGCCTTCTTGGAACGACTCCACATCCATATCAGCCTTGTCGGACTCAACGACAAGGACCGATTCCCCGCGCTCCACCCGATCGCCGGGTTTCTTCAGCCACTGCACGATCTTGCCCTCGGTCATGGTGGAACTGAGGGCGGGCATAAAGATGTCGTGGGTGGCCACTGGGCGTGCTGCCGCGCAAGAAAAGTGATCCTACGCAGCACCCTGCACTTGAACTGTGCCCCAAGCCTCAGGACTCAGTCGATCCCCTCCAGGGCCTCCACCACTCCATCCCGAACCAGCACGAAGGCCTGCATCTTCTGCACCAAGTTGTCGCCGAGACGCACCTCCGTGAGGCTCTCCAGCTGCCCCTGGTCGACCACCTGCTCAAACTCCAGCTGGCGCACCTGCTGCTGCTGCTCCAGCACCTGGCGTTTCTGCTCTTCAAGCTCGGCCCGCTTAGCACCCACTTGCTGCTGAATCGAGGCCACCTGCTCCTGCACCCGGGGATCCAGGGGGTTGAGGCTTTGACTGCGCACTTCGTTGATCACCCGTTGCCCCTCCTGCTCCAGCTGGGCCAACTGCCCATCCAGATTGCTCAAGGCCGTGCTGAGTTCACGCTCCGCATCTTCCTTCCAGCGCGGGGTCACCACGGCACGAATGGTGATCGCGCGTTTGATCGTGAAGGACTCGGCCATGGGAAGTGGAAGGATCGGAGAGAGAATTAGCCCTCACCGTAGAGGGAGGAGATCGTTGCCGCATCCCTGGCGGCGATCCGATCCCGTCGCTGCTTGAGGGTCTGGGTCAGCAGACCGTTTTCCATGGTGAAGGGCTCCACCAGGGCCACACCGCCCAGGCGCTCATCGGGCCGGGATCCGGGCCGTCCCGCCAGCAGCCGGTTGCATTCCCTGGCGAGGGCCTTGGCCAGGGCTGGATCCAGACGCATCACGGTGCCCTCTGCTGAGAGGGCTGGCTCCGGGAGACCCTGGCTGCGGGCCCATTGCAGCAATGGCTCTGCTTTGGGCACCAGCAAGGCCCCGAGCTGCTTGCGGTCCTGCCCCACCAGCATCACCTGCTCGAACAGCGGCGATTCCACCAGGGCCTCCTCCAGGGGACCTGGCTCGATGTTCTCCCCACTGCTGAGCACGATCGTATCTTTGGCGCGGCCGGTGAGCACCAGGCAGCCATCGGGCAGGAGCCGGCCCAGATCGCCCGTGTCAAACCACCCCTCCCCGTCCAGCACCTTGGCCGTGGCCTCCGGTTTCTTGTGATAGCCCTCCATCACCTGGGGCCCCCGGGCCAAGACCAACCCAGGCTCCCCGATCCGCAAGGTGGTGCGGCTTTCGGGGTGCACGATCTTGAGAGCCGTCCCCGGCAGGGGCTGGCCCGCGCTGCCCCTCCGGTTGCACCAGGGGCGGCGGCAGGAGAGCACGGGGCTGGTTTCGGTGAGGCCGTACCCCACGAGCAGCTCGATGCCGATGGCCTCAAAGAAGCCATCCACATGGATCGCCAGGGCTCCGCCGCCGCTGATGGCGGTGCTCAGCTCCCCCCCCACCAGCTGCTGACGCACCTTGGGCCACAGGGCCTTGGCGGCCAGGCCATGAAGGGGAGCCCGCAGCAGAGCTTCCCCGGCCGCCTTCAAGCGACGGGGGGCAGGCTCCGGCGCCAGGGTGAGGTTGAGGGCCGTGCGGCGAGCCCGATGGAAGGCCCGGCTATTGGCCAGAGCACGGCCCAGCAGGCGCTGCCTGGAGACCGGCATGGTGGCAACGGCATCCTCAAAACCCGAGAGCAGGGCCTCCCAGAGGCGGGGCACGCTAATGAGGTATTGGGGCTTCACCTTTTGCAGATCGGCCTTGAGGTGCCGCAGGCTGGTATAGGTCTGCCGGCACCCACAGGACAGCAAGAAGTATTCAGCAGTGCGCTCATAGGCATGCCAGATGGGTAGCACGCTGAGCACCCGGTCGCCAGGAGAGGGGGCCACGGCCACGCCAAGGGTGCGGAGCTGGTGGAGCAGGTTGCCCTGGCTGAGGGGCACGCCCTTGGGCTGGCCCGTGGTGCCGGAGGTGTAGAGCAGGGTGGCCAGCCGGGCCTCTCCCCCCACGGGCAGGGGCGGGGTGGGAGCGGTCGCGCCGACCTCCACCAAGCCATTCCAATCCAGGCTGGCCCGCCCGCCCTCCAGGGCGGCGGGTGGGCCCTCCAACACCAGCACGAATCGGAGCCGCTGCAACTGATCTGGATCCAGTTCCAGCTTGTTGAAGAGGGCGGCCGATTCCACCACCAGCGCCACGGCGCCGCAATCATCAAGGATGTAACGCAGCTCTTCCGGTGGGGCACTGCTCCCGCGCACGGCATCGGCAGCCCCCGCCCGCATCAGCCCCTGGTCGGTGATCATCCAGCGGGGGCTGTTTTCCGCAAAGAGCGCCACCACGTCGCCCGGGCGCACGCCCAGGGCGGCAAAGGCTCCGGCCGCCCGCTCGATGGCCTCCCCCAACTCCCGGTAGCTCAGGAGGATGGGAGGGGTTCCATGGCGATCTTCCAGGGCCACGGCGTCCCCATGGCGGCGGGCCAGCACGGGCCAGAGCTGCTCGAGCCCCTCCACCCCCTGCCAGGCATCCCGTCGGGCCAGGGCGGCTCGATCCCCGTCGGAGCCCGTCCAGTGGATTTCAGCAGGGGCAACAGACATGGGAGCGGGTCTCGGCCCGCCTATGGTTACAGCCCATCCAGCGCTTCGTTGGGGTCGGGTGGACGCAGTTCCAGGCCAAACTCCTGGCGGAAGGCCTCCAACAGCAGGGGACGAACGGTGTCGGCGGTCAAGCCAGGTCGCCACTGGCTGAGACGACCCACGGGGCGATCCGTGAGCCCGCAGGGAACGATTGCCGCAAAGGTGGCCAAGTCGCAGCACACATTCAGGGCCAGACCGTGCTGGCTGATCCAGCGTTTGGCTCCCACACCGATCGCCGCCACCTTGGCGCCCTCCAGCCAAACCCCGGTGAGCCCCTCGATGCGCTCGCCCTGGAGATCCATTGCCGCAAGGGTGCGGATCACCACCCCTTCGAGGGCCCGAAGAAACACATGCAGATCGGCGCCGTGACGCTGGAGCTGGAGCACGGGATAGAGCACCAGCTGGCCAGGCAGATGGTGGGTCACCTCCCCTCCCCGGTCGATGCGAAAGAGCGGCAGGGGCGGGGAGGAGGGATCAAAGCGCAGATGGGCTTCGCTGGCCCCACGGCCCAAGGTGTAGCAGGGTTCGTGTTCCAGCAGCAGTACGGCGTCGGGGCCGGACGGATCTTTCAGCAGCCGTTGCTGCAGCTCCTGCTGCCAGGCCCAGGCGCGGGGAAAAGGCACCGGCCCGCTGGGTTCAAAAAGAATTGCGCTGCCCTTGGGTGCCATGGCTCAGTCTCACTACTGTGACAACAACCCACCCCGTGGGCCGATTCAAACCGGACGCACGCCACCGCCATGAAACTTCTGATTCACGGTCGCAACCTGGACATCACGCCCGCCATTCGCGAATACACCGAAACGAAACTTTCGCGTGCTATCAACCATTTCGAAGATCTGGTGAAAGAGGCCGATGTTCATCTTTCGGTCGCCCGCAATCCGCGGGTGCCGCAGCAGACAGCGGAAGTGACCATGTTTGCAAATGGGGTGGTGATCCGGGCCCAGGAGCGCAGCGAGAATCTCTACGCCAGCATCGACATGGTTGCCAGCAAACTAGCCCGGCAGCTGAATCGCCATAAAGATCGCCTCCAGGAACGACTCCAGGGGCCGGTGCATCGCTCGGCGGCAGCCGAAGAGGCCGGGGCCGCCAACCTTCCGGACCCGGGGCACCCCCTCACGGAGGGCCTGGAGCCCAACCTCCCCCATCGAGGCGTGCGGCGCAAGTACTACACCATGGCCCCGATGACCCTGGAGGAGGCCCTGCACCAGCTGGAGATCATCGACCACGATTTCTATGTGTTCCGCGATGCAGACAGCCAGCAAATTCAGGTGGCCTACCGTCGCAATCACGGTGGCTACGGCGTAATCCAGGCCAAGGACTCATGAGGGAAGGCACCAGGCAGGACCTGCCCGATCTACCTCCCCTCATCGACCACGCCCTGCTGGATCCCCACCATGGACTGGAGGCTCTTCGAAGCTGCTGCGACGAGGCCACCCACTACGGCTTTTCCGGTGTCTGTGTGGCTTCCCGCTGGGTGGGCGCCGCCAGGGAGCGGCTGGGGCCCCACAACAAGGTAAGCGTGGTGGCGGTGGTGGGCTTCCCCTTTGGCGCCGTGCCGCCTGCCGTGAAGCGGGCGGAGGCGGAAGCTGCCCTGGAGAGTGGCGCCGATGAACTCGATGTGGTGCCTGATTTCGGCGCCCTCTCCGATGGCGACAGCCGCACCCTCCTAGCCGACCTGGCCCCGATCGTGGAACTGGGACTTCCGGTGAAAGTGATCCTCGAACAGGGGCGGCTGGGGGAGGAGGCGCTGGCCCTGCTGGTGGAGGTGAGCATTGATGCCGGGGCCCGCTTCCTCAAGACCGGCAGCGGCTTTGGCCCTCCGGTCACCCCCGCCCAGGTGGGTCGGCTACGGGAGCTGGCCCGGGGACGGGCGGCCGTGAAAGCGGCTGGAGGCATCAGCACTTTGGAGCAGGTGCAGGCCCTGGTGGAGGCCGGTGCGGAGCGGCTGGGCACCAGCCGGGGCGTGGCCCTGATGCAAGCGCTCAAAGCGAGTGCCCGTTGATCCCATGGGACACGACCGTCTTCTGGAGGGGGTGGCCCTGCGCTGCTCAGCCCTGGGGGAAAGCGATCGGCTGCTGACCCTGCTCACCGAAGAGGATGGGCTGATCCGCCTGGCCGTGCCCGGTGCCCGGAAACCCCGCAGCAAGCTAGCGGCAGCCCTGCCCCTGGCCCATCTGCGACTTCAGGTGGGCGGGTCCAACCTGCTGCGGGTGCGGCAGCTCACCCTGGTGCGCAGCTTTAGCGGTCTGGGGGAACGGCTGGAAACCCTCTCGGCAGCCCAATCTTTAGCGGAACTCTGTCTGCAGATGGTGCCCACCGGCGCCCCATCGGCTGGATGGCCCGCCATGCTGCTGGTGCATTTGGGTCGGCTGGAAACCATCGTGATGGACGTCCAAGAGCGGGTGGAAGCCCTGGCCGTGGCTGTACAGGGCAGCCTCCACCTGCTGGCCCTCGGGGGCTACGCCCTCCCTCTGCAGCAATGCGTCCGCCAGGGCACGGCCCTGGATCCTCCCCTCGGCAACTGGAGCTGGCGCTGCAGCCTGCTCCCCGGGGAAGGGCTGGCTACGGGTGCCGTGCCGGGTGCCGCCATGCTGCTGAATTCCTCAGAGCTGGCCCTGCTGCAGCGACTGATGCGACCCGGTCTGCCCCGCTCCAAAGATGGTCACCTGATGGGGCCCGAAACGGTGTGGCTCCGCCTTCTGGAACTGATCGCTCTGTGGTGTGTGGAAAACCTGGGCCGCTCCCCCCGAGCCTTCAGACTGCTCCAAGCCAGTGTGGAAGGGATGCCTTCCCCATCCCCATGAAGGATCAGGGCATGCCCCAGATTGCTGAGCCCCCAGCCAACATTCCTCCCGTGCCCTCTGGGGAGACGGGTCTGGGTGCCGTGCTCGCCCGACCCAACTTTCGCCGCCTCTGGATCGGACAGATCTTCTCCCAGCTGGCAGACAAGTTTTACATCGTGTTGATGGTGTTCCTGATCGCCCAGTACTGGGTGCCAGAGAATCTTGGCGGGGATACGCCCTTAGCGGAGGCTGCGGCTGCGATCCGCATCAATCTGGAGAGCCGGGCCCAGGTGATCACCCTGCTGGCCACGGGCATCTATGTGGCCAACACCATTCCTGCGGTGTTGTTGGGCACGGTGGCAGGGGTCTGGGCCGATCGATGGCCCAAGCGTTCCGTGATGGTGGCCTCCAATGCCCTCCGGGCCGTTCTGGTGCTCCTGGCGCCCCTGGCCCTGATGCCCGGGCCCGAGTGGCTGGGGCTCAGCTGGGGGTATTGGGCGCTGGTGTTCATGACCCTGGCCGAATCGGCCCTCACTCAGTTTTTTGCACCCGCCGAACAGGCCTCCATCCCCCTGCTGGTTCCACCGCATCAGCTGCTGGCCGCCAATTCGGTGTATCAGGCCACGAGCATGGCGGCCACGATCGTGGGGTTTGCCCTCGGGGATCCAATCCTGCGGCTGTTGCGAAGCGGACTTGGGGCCCTCGGGGTGGAGAACGGGGAATTTTGGCTTCTCCCCCTCTGTTACTCCCTTGCGGCCGTAGCGATCCTGGGCATCCGACTGGAGGAACCGCCTCGGCAGGTGCGCCGGGTTTCGGTCTGGCAGGAGATCGGTGAAGGCGTCTCGGTGCTGCGGGAGCGGGCCACGGTGCGCACGGCCATGCTCCAGTTGGTGTTGCTGTACAGCCTTCTGGCAGCGCTGTATGTGCTGGCCATCAGCTTGGCCGCAGCCATCCAATCCCTTGGACCTACGGGGTTTGGCACCCTGCTCGCCATGAGTGGCATCGGCCTGGCCCTCGGGGCGCTCAGCATGGCCCAGCTCGGGGAGCGCTTCAGCCGCAAACTCCTGGCCACCACTGGGCTAGGTACCATTGCCTTCAGCCTGGTGCTCCTCGGCCAGATGCGGGGCAATCTGGTGCTTACCCTGCTCCTCTGCATCCTTCTGGGCCTGGGGGCTGCCCTGCTGGCGATCCCCGCCCAGACCACCATTCAGGTGGACACCCCGGAGGATCAGCGCGGCAAGGTCTTCGGCTTACAGAACAACCTGATCAACATCGCCCTCAGCCTCCCTCTGGCCCTGGCGGGCACCGTGGTGAGCCGCTACGGACTGCTGCCCGTGCTGTGGGGATTGGCGGCCATCGCCTTGATCGCAGCCCTGAGTGAGCAACCCTGGCGACCGTCCTGAGGGCCCGCTGCTAATTTCAGACAGATTGAGTACATGCGGTGACGCACATCGCTTGGCTGGGAAAGAAATCCCCCTTCTGCGGCAACGTCACCTACAGCCTGGCCACCACCGATGCCCTGCGCCAGAGGGGTCATCAGGTGAGCTTCATCCACTTCGACACTCCAGCAACCGCTGCCCTCGGCCGACAGGACATCCTTCCCTCCCTGGTGCGTCCGATCGGCAGCAAAATCGCTTCAGAGGTGCCCCTCGAGAGCCCGGAAGTGGCCCTCCCCTACCTGGTGAAATCGCAGGTATACACCATTCCATCGCCGGGGGCCCTGCGAGAGCTGCGGGAATCCCTGGAGCGGCTGCGGCCTGATGTGGTGCACGCCAGCCTCACCCTCTCCCCGCTGGATTTCCGGCTGCCCGAGCTCTGCCAGCAACTGGGTGTGCCCCTTGTGGCCACCTTCCACCCCGCTTTCGATGCCAACCTCCGCAATATCACCGCAGGCACCCAGCAACTCACCTACCAGGTGTACGCCCCGTCCCTGGCCCGCTACGACAGGGTGATCGTTTTTTCCGAGCTGCAGGCCGATCTGCTGGAGCGGCTTGGTGTTCCCCAGGAGCGGCTGGCCGTGATCCCCAATGGCGTTGACATCAACACCTGGGCTCCTGCAACTCCCAGCATGCAGCGGGATCTGTACGAACTGGCCCAACGCTTTGGCCGGCGCCGGGTGTTCCTTTACATGGGCCGGCTCTCCACGGAAAAAAATGTGGAAGCCCTGCTGAAGGCCTGGCGTCTTGTGCAGCCGAGGGGCTGCGTGTTGTTGATCGTTGGAGATGGCCCCCTGCGCAGCGCCCTGCAGAACAACGATGAAGATGTGATCTGGTGGGGCTACGAAGCCGATCTCAAGCGCCGGGTGGCCCTGCTCCAGATCGCGGAGGTGTTTCTGCTGCCTTCCTTGGTGGAGGGGCTGTCCCTGGCCCTGCTGGAGGCCATGGCCTGCGGCAAGGCCTGCGTAGCCACGGATGCGGGCGCCGATGGAGAGGCTCTGGAGGGGGGGGCGGGCATCGTGATCAGCACCCAGGGGGTCACAACCCAGCTGCGCACCCTGCTGCCGGTGTTGCGGGATCAGCCGGTGCTCACGGCCGAACTAGGCCGCAGGGCCCGGGCGCGGGTGTTGGAGCGCTACACCCTCAGCAGCAACATCGACGCCATCGAAAAACTTTATGGCGACCTAACGCACCATCCAGCCGCGGCCGCCTAGAGCGCGCCCTGCTCCCACCGATTGGCCGTGAGTCAGTAGCGCTCGGGCACGGGGAGGCGCCACTCCAGGGGCACCCCAGCCGCGGCCAGCTCCTGAGCCCGGGCCTCCAGCCGGCGGCGATCCAGCCGCCACAGCCTGTAGAGGCCGGCTCTCGCAAGCTCAACGGGAGCCAGATCCCTCCAGTGGGGTGCTTGGGCCGTCCGTTCATCGATCATTACCAATACGGTGGGCTGGCTCTGGGAGGTGCTGGGTTCCAGGCCTTGGCGGCGCTCGTGGCTGAGCCGATCACTGAGATCGCGCAGGGCCGAGGGCTGGACCCCCTCATAAATCACCACCCGCCGGCTGTAGTAGTGCAAGGAGGGCTTGAGGATGCCCACCATGGCCAGAGGTTCGCCGGGTCGGGCCTGACGCGTGATGGTGGCGGCCAGGGTGCGCACGGGCTCGCCCCGCAGCCGATCCCCCAGGCCCCAGCTGGGCAGGAGGGCGAGGGGCACGAAGAGCACGAGGGGCACCTGCATGGCCAGCAACCGGCCCCGGGAGGAAGGGGAGGCGGACATCAGCCAACCGAGCAGGGCCGCCGCCAGCCAGCACAGGCCGGCCACCGGGAGGCGGCCGGCGCGGATCAGCTCGGCCGGCAAGGTGGGGAGTTCGGGATCGCGGATCAGAGCCACCAGCCAGGGACCGGCAAAGAACACCGCCGCGATGAGGCCGGTGAGCAACAGCGTGGCCCACCAGGCCCAGCGGCTGGCCCGCTCCGGCCCGCCCCTGCCTCCCTGGTCCGCAGGTGCCCGGGCCGCCAGCGCAATGAGCACGGCCGCTGCCGGCACGGCCGGCAACCAGTAGCTGGGAAGTTTCGTGGAGGCAGCGGTGAAGAAGCCCAGCACGGCCAGGAGCCAGCAGGCGCAGAACCGCCCCAGGGACAGGGGGGCGGGCACCGAGCGAGGCGGGCGCCCCCATCCCAGGGGCCCGATCGCCCTGGCCAGCCCCAGCAGCAGCAGGGGGGTGAAAGGCAGGCTGGCGATCAACAGCACGGGGCCGAAAAACCACCAGGGCTGAAGGTGGTGGTTCACCACCGAGGTGAAGCGCTGCAGATTGTGATATCCAAAAAAGCTGTCCCAAAACGGTCGGCCCTCCTTGGCCAGGGCGAGGCCATACCAGGGCCCGGCCACCAGGACGGTGAGCAGCAGACCCCGCAGGGGCTGGATGGAGCGGATGAGGGTCTGGCGATCCCCCTGCAGCGTTGTGAAAAGCCCCAGGGTGAGGGCCGCCAGCACCAGCGCTACCGGCCCCTTGGTGAGCACGGCCAGCCCCAGCAGCACCCAGGCCTGCCAACAGGGCCCGCCGCCGGCGGCGTAGCGACGCCAGAAGCTCAGCAGAGCCAAGGCCACGAGGGCACTGAAGAGGGCATCACTCACCGGCGTGCGTCCCCAGAGCAACACCAGCGGAGAGAGGGCAAAGGCCAGGGCACCCTCGATGGGGAGCACGGGGAAGGCGTCCGGCGGCTGGGTGAATCGGTCCCCAGCCCTCTGGGGCCAGTGCAGGAGCGTGTCCGCAAGGCCGAGCATCACCGCCACGGAGGCCAGGGCGGAGGGGAGGGCAGCGGCCCAGGAGCCGAGGGGATTCCAGAGAGCCTGCCCCGGGAGGGCGTACAGCGCTCCCATGAGCCAATACACCAGGGGAGGCTTGTCGTAGCGGGGCAGGCCGTTCACCCGGGGAATCAGCCAGTCGCCTGTTTCCGCCATGGCTCGTGCGGCTGCGGCAAAGAGGGGCGGGGTTTCATCCACCAGCCCGGTGCTGCCCAGGTTCCACACGAAGATGAGCGCCCCAAGGGCCAGGGTGAGCCCCCACACCCAGGCCCGCTGGCGCCGAAGGGTGGCCCCTGCCCCCGTCGGGAGCTGGCCGGTGGGGGGAGGTACGGAATCGGTTTGGGTCAAATCAAGCGAGAGGACGGCTTCGGCATGGCTTTGGATGCTGATCCTGGCGCACCCCTAAGCCTGCGAGGCCATCCGCAGGGCCTCGGCCACGGCGTCGATGCAGCGCTGGGCCCGCCGCTTCGCCTCATCCTGGCTCCGGGCCCCCATCAGATACCCCCTCAGGGCCTGGGGCGACGCAATCGGCGCCAGAAGCGACGCCTGGCGGGCGCCCAGAGCGGGATCCGCAAGCAGACGGCTCACCCAGCCCTCCCGCCAGAGCGACTCGCCGGGCTGTCCCGGTCCGAAAAGCTTGTCCTCCAGGCTGGCCAGCAGCTCTTGCTTGAGGGCGGCCAGCTGCTCCGCCTTCAGGCGGCGGCTGTTGGGGAGCCCAGCGGCGGGGGTTTGCTCCACACTCCAGCTGAGGCCCGTACCCGGCAGGCCCACTGTGGCGCGGGGGCCACCGGATCGGGCCACCGGAACGTTGAGGCTCGCCCCAGGCCCCCCCAGGGAAATGGAGCTCAGGCCCGCTTTGCTGAAGTTGAAGCGCAGGGGTCCCAGGCGGGTGGAATGGCGAAAACGGAAGCCCATCAGGCAGGGCCGGGACTCGCCATGGCCGCCCTACCGAGGCGCACCACCCCAAGGCCGGTGACATACATCCACAGGCCATAGACGGCAGCGGGCACCGCCATCTCCGGATTTCCCAGCAGGCCGGCCGTGATGGCAATC
This sequence comes from Cyanobium sp., assembly GCA_040399505.1. Taxonomy (GTDB): domain Bacteria; phylum Cyanobacteriota; class Cyanobacteriia; order PCC-6307; family Cyanobiaceae; genus Cyanobium. Next base: position 18,157 of record JBBARZ010000012.1, on the reverse strand, counting down.
GCCAAGGTGCAGTTTTGAATGCCCACCTCGATCGCCAGGCAGATCTGCTGGGCCACCGGCAGGCCCAGCAGCCGCCCGGTGAGGTATCCCGCCAGGGTGGCGCACCCGTTGAGCAGCACCACGGCCAGGCCCACCTTGAGAATGAATTCGGGCAGCTTGCCTCCCTCCTTGATCAGCACCAAAAGAATGATCAGGCCCAGAAGGGCAGCAGCCAGGCGGCTCACCTGGGCTTCCAACCGCAGGGCCAACGCCGGAAACCGCTGCCGCACCGCCATGCCAAGGGCCGTGGGCACCAGGGTGATCAGCAGGATCTGCACCATGGTGGTGCCGATGGGCAGGCTGATCTCGGCCTCCGTACCCATGAGAAGGCGGAGGGCCTGGTTCGCCAGCACCGGGATGGTCACCACAGTGATCAGGCTGCTGATTGCGGTGAGGCTCACCGAGAGGGCCACATCGCCCTTGGCCAGATAGGTCATCAGATTTGAGGAGGGCCCACCGGGGCAGATGGCCAACACCATCAGCCCCACGGCGATGGGAGCCGGCATCGGCAGGAGCCACACGATTAGGGCCCCGATCAGGGGCAGGAGCACCAACTGGGCGAGGGTGCCGGCAGCCGCGGCCCTGGGATCATGGCCGATGCGGCGGAAGTCGTCGGGCCGCAGGCCCAGGCCCATTCCCAGCATCACGCTCGCCAGGGCCAGAGGCAACAACACGCTGGTGAGAACGCTGGTCTGCACGGTGAAGGCTGATCCCGTCTGGCGCAGATGACCTGCGGCAATCGACCCTAGAGGATGGACAGGTTGCGCTGGCATCCCCCCATCCCGTATGTACAGCCCCACCCGTGGCCCGGAGCGCCTGGTGCGCATCGCCCAGTGGTTGATCGCCCTGGTGTTCGCCTTTTTCCTGATCCGGGTGGGTGGGGCCATCCTGGCCGACCTGCCCGTGCTCACCCAGCCACCCCAACAGGCCACCTTCCTGCAGACCCCACCGATTCGGGCCCTGGAGGCCCGGATCCAACCCCTGGAGGCTGAACGGGAGGAGCTGGATCAGCGGCTCACCGACTTGCAGCAACGGCAGGAGGTGGCCCGGCAGGCCTATGAAACGGAACGGGCGAGCTTTGAAACCTGGCGAGCCACCCGCTCCGCCACCCAACAGACCAGCCAGAACCAGGACGTCATTGCCCGTGCCCGCCAGCTGGATGCCCAGCTGCAGGTGCAGCAGCGCCTACGGGACGAGCAGCGCGAACTGGAGCGCCAGCGCGGTGCCCTGGACAGCCGGCGCGCCCCCATCGAACGCCAGCTCAAGGAGCTCCGGGCCCAGGGGGAGCGGAGCTACCAGCAGGCCCGCATCCGCTCGGAGTGGACCGTCTTTGCCCTGCGGCTCCTGCTGGTGCTTCCCCTGCTGCTGCTGTCGCTCTGGCAGTTTCGCCGCTACCGACGCTCCGACCAGTGGCCTTTCGTGTGGGGGTTCCTGCTGTTCGGGCTCGTCTCCTTCTTCTTCGAGCTGGTGCCCTACCTGCCTAGCTTCGGGGCCTACATCCGCTATGGCGTAGGGGCCGTTCTCACCGTGGTGGTGGGCCGCTCCCTCCTCCGATGGCTGCAGACCTACCTGGCGCGCAAGCAGCAGGAACAGGCAGCCCCCCAGGAGCAGCGGCAGCGCCAGATCCGCTACGAGAAGGCCCTGCAGTCGCTGGGCAAGAGCCAGTGCCCCAGCTGTGAGCGTCGGCTCGCCACCAGGGAGGGCGCCCTTCCCGATTTCTGCATGCACTGCGGCCTGGAGCTCCAAACGGATTGCCCCCGCTGCAGCCACCACCATGTCTCCTTCTTCCCCTATTGCCCCAGCTGCGGCCTGGCCCGCTAGCCCGTTCCCGTGCGGGCGATGTCGAGCACGTCGGCCATGGAGCGGATCTGGTCCATCGTGTCCTGCATCTGGTTATCGCTGCTGAGCTCCACCCGGAGGTCGATGCGGGCGGGTTTGCCGGGGGTGGTGCGGACCCGGGCGTCACTGACATTGATGCGGTGATCGGAGAGGCGGGTCAGGATGTCCTTCAGCACACCCACCCGATCAAGCACCTCGATGCGCAGCTGCACCGGATAGCGCCGACGCGGTTCAGCCGCCGCCGCCGGATTCCAGCGCACGGGCAAGCGCCGTTCCCCCGGCACTTGGGAGAGGTTGCTGCAATCCTGCCGGTGGATCGTAATGCCATGGTTGCCCAGGGCCACCGTGCCCACGATGGGCGCTCCGGGCAGGGGGCTGCAACACCCCCCCAGCCGGTATTCCAGACCCTCCAGGCCAAGAATCGGACTACCCGACATCGGGGCGGAGAGAGCGGCGGCCTGGGCGGCGGCAGCCACCCCTGCGGCCACGGCTTCATTGCTGGGAGGTGGGGTGGCGGTGGCCGCCGCCAGACGAATCTCTTCCCGCAGGCGGTTCACCACCTGCTGCAGGGTGACACCGCCGAAACCGAGGGAAGCGAGCAGGTCGTCCGTGCCCACCAGGTTGCAGCGACGGGCCACCCGGGCCATGGCTTCCCCTTTCAGCAGGGCATCAAAGCCCTCCCTGCCCAGCTCCCGCTCCAGCATGTCGGTGCCCCGCAGGATGTTGTCTTCCCGGTGGCTGCGCTTGTACCAGGCCCGGATACGGTTGCGGGCGGTGGGGGTGGCCACGAAATTCAGCCAATCCAGGCTGGGGTGGGCCCCCTTGCCCGTAATCACCTGCACGAAATCCCCGTTCTGGAGCTGGGTGGCCAGGGGGCAGAGGCGATCGTTGATCCTCACTCCCTGGCAGTGGTTTCCCACCTCGGAGTGGATGCGATAGGCGAAATCCACTGCAGTGGACCCCTTGCGCAATCCCACCACATCCCCCTTTGGGGTGAACACGAACACCTCCTCATCAAAGAGGTCTTCCTTGATGGACGCCAGATAGTCGCTGCTGTCTTCCGAACCCCCATCCTTCTGCCAATCCACCAGTTGGCGCAGCCAGTTGAAGCGCTCCGCATCGCCCGCGGCTGGAGAGCCTCCTTCCTTGTATTTCCAATGGGCAGCGATGCCGAATTCCGCAACCTGGTGCATCTCGCTGGTGCGGATCTGCACTTCGATCGGGCGATGTCGCCCGATGACGGCGGTATGAAGCGATTGGTAACCGTTGGGCTTGGGCAGACCGATGTAATCCTTGAACCGGCCTGGGATAGGCCGGAACGTGTCGTGCACGACGGCCAGGGCGCGGTAGCAGCTCTCCACTGAAGGGCAGAGGATGCGGACCGCAGCGATGTCGTAGAGCTCGTGGAAGGCCTTCTGCTGCCGTTGCATCTTGCTCCAGATGCCATAGAGGTGCTTGGGGCGCCCATGCACCTGGCACTCCCCTAAACCCACCGCCTGGAGGCGATCGCGCAACAGGCCTGCGGTGACCTCCAGTCGTTCCTCGCGCTCGCTGCGCTTGGTGGCCACCGATTGTTGGATCTCGCGGAAGGCCTCGGGCTCGAGGATCTTGAAGGCCAGATCTTCCAGTTCCCATTTGAAACGACCGATGCCCAGGCGGTTCGCCAGGGGGGCATAGATCTCCCTGGTTTCCCTGGCGATGCGCTGTTGCTTCTCGGGTTTGAGGGCCCCGAGGGTGCGCATGTTGTGGAGCCGATCGGCCAGCTTCACCAGCACCACCCGGATGTCGCTGGCCATGGCCAGAAACATGCGCCGCAGGTTTTCCGCCTGGGCTTCGGTGTGGTTGGTGAAATGAATCCCCCCAAGCTTGGTGACCCCCTCCACCAGGGCCCGCACCTCGCTGCCGAAATGGGCCTCCACCTCCTCCGGCGTCACCTGGGTGTCTTCCACCACGTCGTGCAGGAAACCGGCGGCGATCACGGCCGCACTGGCGCCGATGTCGCGCAGCAGATCCGCCACGGCAATGGGATGGACGATGTAGGGCTCGCCGGTGGCCCGGAACTGGCCTTCATGAAGCTGGAAGGCGAAATCAAAGGCCGAAGCCAGCAGGGCTTCCGTATCGGTGGGGCAGCTGTCGCCCGTGCCCGGTGGCACATGCCGCACGCATTCTTGGAGCCAGGGAGGCAGTGTTACGCCGTAATCAGCCGGCTCATGGATCAGGCGGCGACGCAGGGGAAGGGCGTCGGGAGCAGGGATTGCAGGCGCAGGCCCGTGGACTTCCGTGGAATCCTCAGTGGCGCACTCGGCCTCTAAGGCGATCCGATCGGGGACGGTCCTGAGCATCGACCTCCTCGCGCTGTCCCCATGGTAGTCAGATCGCAACCCCGCCGGAACAACACCCGCCTCCCCCATCAGCAGCCAAGCTGGGGCAAGCTTTCCGCCCAGAATGGCGCCTCCCAGTGCCCCCGTGCTCGATCTTCACCAGCTGAGGGTGCATTACCCAGGCGCCCCCGACCCCACCCTGAATGGGTTGGATCTGCGTCTGTGGCGGGGCGATCGGATGGCTCTAGTGGGGCCTTCCGGGTGCGGCAAAAGCACGGTGGCCCGGGCGGTGCTCCAGCTGCTGCCTCCGGGGAGTGTCTGCGAGGGGACCCTGCTGCTGGCGGGGCAGGATCCCCGCCAGCTGGATCAGAGTGGTCTGCGCCGGCTGCGGGGCGAGGCCGTGGGCCTGGTGTTCCAGGATCCCATGACCCGTTTGAATCCGCTCCTGACGGTGGGGGAACATCTACGGGACACCCTGGCCGCCCACCGGCCGGCGGGGCGCGAGCAGCTGCGGGCGCGGGTGGAGGAGCTACTGGCCCGGGTGGGCATCGAACCGACCCGCTACGGCAGTTACCCCCATGAATTCAGCGGCGGCATGCGGCAGCGGGTGGCCATCGCCCTGGCCATGGCCCTCAACCCACCGCTGGTGATCGCCGATGAGCCCACCACAAGCCTGGATGTGGCGGTGACGATGCAGGTGATGGCCGAGCTCTGCAACCTCTGCCAGGAGGTGGGCAGTGCCCTGCTGCTGATCACCCACGATCTGGCCATGGCAGGCCGCTGGTGCGAGCGCATCGGCGTGCTCGATGGGGGGGCGCTGGTAGAGGAGGGGGAGAGCCAGCAGGTGCTCACCATCCCCGCATCTGCTGTGGGCAGGCGGCTGGTGCAAGCTGCCCGGGAGCGGGAGGGTCGGGAGAGCGAGGCTCCCGCCGAAGCGCCAGTGCTGCTGGAGCTGGAAGAGCTGCGCAGCTGGCACCCCCTGCCCTCCCCGCCTTGGGCACCCCGCTGGCTCAAAGCCGTGGATGGGGTGAGCCTCACCCTTCATGGAGGGGAAACCATTGGGGTGGTGGGGGCCTCCGGTTGCGGCAAGAGCACCCTCTGCCGGGCCTTAATGGGGCTGGCACCCGTGCGAGGCGGGGCGGTGCGGTTGTTGGGGCAGGATCTGCGCCACCTGCACGGAGAGGCCCTGCGGCAAGCCCGTCGCCAGCTGCAGATGGTGTTTCAGGATCCGCTGGCCTGCCTCAATCCCCAGATGTCCGTGGGCGAAGCGGTGGCAGACCCGCTTCTAATTCACGGGCTGGCGGGGCGGGCCGAAGCCCGGCTGCGGGCACGGGACCAACTGACGGCGGTGGGTCTGGAACCTCCAGAGAGCTTTGAACACCGCCTGCCCCGCCAGCTCTCGGGGGGGCAGCAGCAGCGTGTGGCCATTGCCCGAGCCCTGATCCTCCAGCCCCGAGTGCTGCTCTGCGACGAGAGCGTGAGCATGCTCGATGCGGAAGTGCAGGCGGAGGTGTTGGCCCTGATGCGAGCGCTGCAGCAGCGCCTGGGGCTGGGGATGATCTTCGTGACCCACGACCTCTCCGTGGCCAGCGGCTTCTGCCACCGGGTGATCGTGCTGGAGGGCGGACGAATTGTGGAGGAGGGACCTGGTGCCGCCCTGCTCAGCGCCCCCAAGGCCCCCATCACCCGCACCCTGGTGGAGGCCTGCCCCCGATTGCCTCTGGCCTCTTGAACCCAGGCTGCAACAGCCGCTTACATTGCGGGCCAGGCCACCGCTCCAGCCCCCTTGGGAGCCCAACGGGCCCCTATCCCAACCGCATAGCTTTGAGATCACTCGATGCCGACGTTTTTTAGGATGCGTTCCCCAACCTCCCGTCGGAACCGGGCCAGGTGGGTTCTGGCGGGATGCATCAGCGCCCTCCTCCCACTCCCTCCAGCCCAAGCCCTGGAGGAGATCGTGGCCTATCTCCCCCTGGTGGACACGCGCTTCACCCTCAAGGTGAGTGAGCTGAAGAGTCCGGAGGCCCTGCGTAATGGCAACAGCGACTTGGCCGAGCTGGATCGGGCCATGAGAGGCGCCGTTGGCCGTGAACTCTGGGAGGTGTTGAACCAGCCGGTGCCCCTCAGCATCAGCAACATCGTGGATGGCTCGATCGGCTCGCCCCTGGTGGAGCAGGCCATGCTGGTGCTCTCCTCCTTCGGGCAGGTGGAGGGTCAGCCAACGGATCTCACCGGCGAAACCCTGCGCCTGGCTCTGAGTCGAGCCTCCGCCAAAGGCCAACCCACCCTGCTGGAGCTGATCGCAGCCCTCCCCGGCAAGCGGCTCAACCTCGATCTCACCCAAGCCAAGCAGATCGCCCAGCGCATCGTGAATCAGCGCGATGAAGCGGAGCATCTGCTCGCCACCTTGCCGCCAGCCCCCCAGCAAACGGCTCCGCTCGCTGGGTGGGCCACCACAACCCGCACAGCGCAGATTGCGGTGGCCCACCGCAAAGAGCCCCTGGCCCTGTTGGTGGTGGAACCCCAGGCTCCAGGGAATGGGCGGTTGGTGCTGATCTCCCATGGTCTGTGGGATTCCCCGAAAAGCTTCCTCGGCTGGGGCAAGCACCTGGCCAGCCGGGGCTACACGGTGATCCTGCCCCGCCATCCCGGGAGCGACAGCAGCCAGCAGCGTGCGGTGCTGGCGGGCAAGGCCCCACCCCCCTCCCCCAAGGAGCTGGCCCTGCGGCCCCTGGATCTCAAGGCCGCGATTGATCATGTGGGCAGCTCGGGACTGGTCTCCAAGGTGAACAACCAGCAGGTGGTGTTGTTGGGCCATTCTTGGGGAGGCACCACCGTGCTCCAGCTGGCGGGCGTGCGGCCCAAGGAGACCAACCTGCTGGAGGAATGCGGGGATGTCGATGACCCCAACCGCAACCTCAGCTGGACGTTGCAATGCAGCTGGCTGAAGGGGGTGGACCAGGCGGCCATCAGAGATCGGCGGGTGATCGCTGTGGCGGCCGTGAGTCCGCCGGCGTCGCTCCTGTTCCCCCGCGGAGCGAGCAACGACCTGAGCGGTCGGGTGCTGGTGGTGAGTGGCAGCCGCGACTGGGTGGTGCCTCCCGATCCGGAGGCCATCGACACCATGCGTTCGGCCTATCGGAGAGGCAACCAGTTGGTGCTCGTCAGCGGAGGCGATCACTTCAACCTACGCCCAGAACAGCGAGCCGATGGCGGGGTGCTGGGCCCCCTCCTATTGACCTGGGTCGACGCAGCTTTTGCAGCCGGAGAGGGGGCACGCCCCGGGCCCGATGCTGCGCCCTTGCTCACGGGCGGCGCCTGGGGCAACGCGCAGATGCCAATGGTGGACGCAACCAGGCATCTAGGCCGCTGAGCGCGTGGGCGCAGCGAAGCTTGGCAGCCGCTCAAGCCTCTGGAAGGTGAGCTTCCGCCGGGAGCCCCTGGAGGAAGCCATCCGCCAGCCGAATGGCCTCCTGCCAGTTGTCCCTCTCGGTGCGGCCGGAAGCGCGGGTGGGTTTGAAACTGTGGTCGCCGTTGGGGATCCATTCCACCCGCACCCGGGGGGAGAGTCGGTAGGTGGCCACCTCTTCCCGCCTGCCGAAGGGGTCACGCTCCCCTTGCAGAATCAGGGTGGGAACGGCGAGTGCCGCCAGATGGTCGGTGCGCAACTGGTTAGGCCGTCCTGGGGGGTGGAAGGGATACCCCAGGCAGAGGCAACCCCGCACCCCCTGAGGGACAAGATCATCAACCAACAAGCTCGCCACCCGTCCCCCCAACGACTTGCCGCCGATGATCAACGGACCCCGGCCCGCGGCTTCCGCCACCACCGCGCGGAAACACTCCTGCAATTTCGTCATGTTGTCCGGGGCCGCCTTGCAGCCCGTGAGCTGCTGGCGGGCCATGTAGGGAAACGCAAAGCGCAGCACCCGCCACCCCCGCTCCGCCAGCCCGGTAGCCATGGCCTCCATGAAGGGGCTGTCCATCGGCGCTCCAGCCCCATGGGCCAGCACCAGGGTGGCTGGGGCATTGGCAGAGCCATCGATCAGAAGAGACACCGTCGGAAGTTGGGGAGGGTCGGGGTTCAAGCTCCGCTGCCGAGCGCATAGCTCAGCACCCCCGACCATTTACGCCGGGCGGCGTCCGCGTCGCACCAAATGTCGCGGGCACACTCGCTGGCCAGCTTGCCCATCTTGCGACGGGTTTCGTAGTCGGCCAGTCGAAGGCAGGCCTCATGGGCTTCCTCCCGATCGTCCCAGAGAAAGCCCGTGCGTTCCGACCAGATCATATTGGGGAAGTTCCACTTGTTCGGCGCCACAACGGGCAAGCCCATCAGCTGGGCTTCCACAATGGCCCGGCTCTGATTTTCAACGAATTCTCGGTTGCAGTTGTACAGAAACACATCGATCGACCAGAGGAATTCCTGGGTCCAGACCGCCCCAGGCCGCAGCAACTCCCACCGATCGGTGAAATTGAACCAGGAGTAGGTCTTCTCCTGTTCTTCTCCCCAACCCATGATCCGATAGCGGGCCTCGATGCCCTGGGTGACCTCCTCGTAAAAAAGGGGAAACCTCTTAGAGAACTTCAACCAATCATCCCGGCTCACCTTGCCAAACACCGTGAAGGGCCGCTCGATGCGCTCCACAAAAGGCCAGCTGGAGCCATCGAAATAATTTTCCAGGATGGCCGTTTTCTGATTGCTGTTAACCTCAAGCACAGCATCGATGAGGGCGCTGCGATGAAAGGGTGAGGTGAAGAGGCAACAACCCACCTTGCCTTCCGCGATCGCTTCCAGCTCCTCATCGGTATGCCACATCATGTCGTTCGACCAAAGGAAGGTCAGCCCCTTCTCATTGATGAAATTGATGCGCTCCCGTTCGGAGAAAATCCGAAAGTTGCAGTTGGCATAGGCAAATCCTTCGATCCGCTCCGGAAGGGCTTCCGGCATGCAATAGGCCACTCCCAGTGAATCGAGATAGTCGGTGTTCTCCTTCTCCTCAAGGCGGAAGGCGTCGTTGGGGATGCAGGTGATGCGGAAATGATCTTTCAGCAGGATGAGCAACTCCTTCAGCCTGGTATCCGCCCCGCCCATATCGGAGACCCACTGAAAAATGTAGAGATCAGTTTTCATGCTCTGCACCTTAGATGCCCTAACGAGCGGTGGGGAAAAGGGCCTGAACCTGAAGGCGGATCGTCACATCTCCGAGCAACTCTTCGCCGAGCACTTCGGGCTTGGCCACATTCCAGAACGCCTGTAGAGAAGCGTTGAACGGTTGGGTGCCCAGGCGAAAGAGGCGGCCAAAACCTCCGCCAATGGGAATGGTCCAGCCGTTGCCGTTGGCAGCGGTCCAGTCGGCCGTGAGGATGGGAGAACTAGTGAGATACCAGCCAGAGGGAAAGTTGTAGTTGAGGAAGGGTTGGATGAGCATGGCATTGACGTCTTGTCCGCCCTTCCCGGCAAACGACCAAATATTGTTGACCAGCACGCCGGCCACCCAGGGGCCCTTGGTGTAAACCGCCACCCCCGCTGGTCCGGCACTCCAGCGCTGGCTGCTCAGCTGCACATCCGTGGCGGAGGGAATCACCAAGGTGGGTCCGAATCCCACCATGAGGTTGCCCCCCGTGCGAGGAACGAGGAACAGGGTGGGATTGATGTCGCCGATGCCGATCACATCCGTTTCCCCAGCCAGGGGACGATGGGTAATCGGCACGATCGTGCGGCTGATCAGGGTGAGCTTGTCGTTCAGGGGGAACGGCACCACCGGTTGCACATTCCAAACGTTGAAGGTGCGGTTGGGTTGGGCCGTGGGATCGATCGCCCGAGGAGCCCACTGGGTGCCCGGCACGCTGTTCCACTGGATCGGAAAGCTGATCAGGTTGGCGACGGGGTTTTGGGCCTGCTTGGCCAGGGCCTCCGTGTTGCCCTCCCGGGCTTCCTCTTCCAGGACGGGTTCCGTATCGGGATTGGCTCCGATGATCGGGGAGCAATCGAAACCATGGGTAGTGTTCTGGCAGTGAGGGGCCCCAAGGCTGGGTAGGGGGCAGGTGATGAGCCCCATCAGGGCTGCAGCGAGCGCAGGAGAGGTGATGGGGCTGGCTGGCATGAAGACAAACAAAATCGCCCAACCTTAGAGGCGATGCCCTTTGCAAGAAATGGACAATCTTGATCCAACCCTTACGAAACCTTCACGCCCTTCCAAAAGGCCACCCGGCCCCTGATCTGTTCCGCAGCAGACTTCGGTTCGGGGTAAAACCAGGCGGCGTTGGAGTTCACCTGACCATTGACAACCACATCGTAGTAATGGGCTTCACCTTTCCAGCCACACACCGTGCGGTGGCTGGAGGGGCGGAAGCACTCCTTCTCCAGGGCATCAGGGGGGAAGTAGGCATTCCCTTCCACCGAAACGATGTCATCACTGCAGGCGATGACGGCCCCATTCCAGCTGGCTTCCATGTCTGTGCAGCATCTCACTGCCATCATGGCGTGCCGTGCGCAACTGCGGACAGGGGGCCAACCCGTGTCCAGCGCTACAGCTCCATCAAGAAATCACCGATAAAAACACTTCATCATTTCAGTCTTCATCCGATCTTCGTTCTCTCATCACTCCATAGTTCCTCCTGCTTCCCTCATCATGACTTCCGAACAGGCCGCGCAGCTGATCGACAACACTCTTGATCTTGTGCACCAACGGTTAAAAGATCTTGAGGCCAACGCCCAGGTGCAGGAACATCAAGCCCTGGCGGAGGAATTCCGTGAGTGGCGTCATCCCATCGGTGGCCATATCGATCTGATGGTGTTCCCAGGCCTGGCCGGCGCTTGATCCCAGCCACCATGATTATTTCCCAGGTTCAGGCCATCAACCTTTTCCTACTGTGGTGCTCCAGCCTGCAACGTTCATCCCCCAAGTCCACGTCCCTGAGCTAAATCAGGTCCAGCTGGACTCTCTCCCATGTCTGATGCATCTGGAGCCCCCCCTCTAGCCGACCAACTGCTGGCCATGGCCAGCGGGGCCTGGGTGACCCAAATGATCCATGTGGCAGCTGAGCTCGGCCTAGCTGATCTCCTGGCCGAAGGCCCCAAGGATGTGGACAACCTTGCAGACAGTGCAGGTGCCCATCCCGACAGTCTTTTTCGTCTCATGCGAGGGCTTGCGAGCCTGGGACTGTTTCAGGAAACCGAACCGCAGCGCTTTTCTCTTACACCCCTGGCAGAGCTCCTGCGCAGCGACCATCCCCAATCCCTGCGACAGTTCGCACGGATGCTGGGAGATGAGCATTATTTGAGCTGGGATGATCTGCTCCACAGTGTTCGGAGTGGCGAAAATGCCTTCCGCCATCGCTACGGCCAATCGATTTTTGAGTGGTATCAGGCGAATCCCCTGCGGGGAGAGGTGTTTGATCAGGCCATGGGCGACTTCTCCAGGGCCGAGACAGCCGCCCTCCTCCAGACCTATTCCTTCGCTGAGGTGCACCATCTGGTGGATGTGGGAGGAGGCCGAGGCAGCCTGCTCATGGCCGTATTGCGGGCCCATGGCCACCTGAGGGGAACGGTCTACGACCAATCCTGGGTGGTCGAACCGGTGGCCGTTCCCTCCGACCTGGAAGGGCGCCTGGCGGTCAGCCAGGGCGACTTCTTTGTTTCAGTGCCGAGAGGCGCGGATGCCTATCTGCTCAAGCACATCCTCCACGACTGGGATGACACCGCCTGCTTGAAGATCCTTGAGGCGGTGCGTCAGGCCATGGCGCCAGGTGGGCGGGTGTTGATCGTGGAGCCGGTGATCCCCCCGGGAAACGATCCCTTCCCCGGCAAACTCCTGGATCTCAACATGCTGGTGATGACCGAGGGTGGGCGGGAACGAACTCAGGAAGAGTATGGAGCGTTGCTGGAGAGGGCTGGCCTCCGGCTCAGCCGCATCGTGCCCACCCCCTCGGCGGTGAGTGTGGTGGAGGCGGTGGCCCAACTAAGCTGACAGAGGCACCATTCCTGGCTAAGTAGAGGAGAGGTCTGTCTTCGTACGGGATGTCCCAGCCCCACCGACGCCCCCACCTCACCGCTGTAGCTGGATTGCTAACGGCTTCAGCGCTGGCCTTTCCAGGGCCCCTGCAGGCGGAAACGCTTTACACCCTGGAGAGTTTCTGCAGCCTGAACGGCACCGATGCGGTGCCCTGCCGCATCGAAGCCATCAACAGCGGCGATGCCACCGAATACCGCCACACTCTCGGTGGCACCAAGGGCGGCAACGGAGGTGGCAAGGAGGTGCGCTTCCGCGTCAGCGACCAGCCCTACACCCGCATCGACCTCTGGGATGGGGAGGCCAAGAGCTGGCGCAGCGCACGAAATGCCTCGGCCTTCTTCGCGCTGAATGCCCTTTGCCTGGATGGCACCAGCTTCTGCACCATCAACCCCAACTACCTCAACAGTGTGCGCCAGGACCTGGGCCGTGCTGTGAACGGCCGCAGCGTGCTGGAGGTGCACTTCGGCAAGGACGGGCGCATTGACGCCAGCTGCTACGACGCCGGCTGTCCTGATGGCGGCCAGATCACCAAAACCCCCTGAGGCGCCATGCGACAGCTTGTCCCTCTCCTCGCCCTGGCCCTGGCCCTCCCCCCAGCCCACGCCGGTGGCCTGATGCCCTTTGCCGCCCCAGAGCCCCTCTCCTCAGCCGCCGCACCCCAGCTCCTGGCCCGGGGCGGGGGAGGGGGCAGGGGTGGATCCCACAGAGGCGGGGGTGGGTCCCGGGCCCGCACGGGACTGGGAAACCGGCAGGGCAGCTTCGACCGCGGCAACCGCCGGCCCACGGGGGGCTGGAGCAACCGCCTGGGGGATGGGGATCGGGGCCGGCGCGACTTTGATCGGGCCCGCAACCAGCTCAGCAACCGCATGGGCAACGTGGATCGCGACCGGATCCGGCGCTCCATCGATCGGAGCGACTGGGACAGGGCCCGGGATCAATGGCGCGACGGCGTTGGGCGGATCGACCGCGATCGGGTACAGCGCAGCTTTGATCGGGTGGACAAGAACTGGGACCGGGTGCGGGAGGACGTGAGAAGGGAATGGCGCAACGACTGGGGGGACAACTGGCGCGACGACGTGCGGAGGGTGGAGCGCGGAGTGGATCGACTCCGGCGCTGGGACAACGACTGGCCAGGCTGGGCACGGCCGGGCTGGCAGCTGGCCAGGCCGTGGAACTACGGCTGGTATGGCAACACGATCAATCCGCCTTGGGGCTGGTGGAGCGCCCGCTCGGTGGCTTGGGGGGTGGGAAGCCTGGCCACCGCGGCGGTGATCACCAACGCCGTGGACCAGGCCATGGCTGCCAGCCAGCCCACGATCGTGGTGCAGGACGCGGGCTACACCCTTTATTACAACAGCGTGGAACCTACCGGCGAGCAGAGCATCACCTTCACTGCCGCCACGGGCGACACGCCCTTTGAAGCCACGGGCAACTGCCAGAGCGGGGAGCTCAACGGCCGGGAACCGGCCAGCGCTGCCCAGGCCCAGTTGCTAAATGCAGCCTGCCAGGTGGCCTTTGGCAGCTGACACCCTCCTGCAGGTGGGGGTGTTTGTGGCCTCTCTGGTGGCCAACCTGCTCTCGGCCCTAGCCGGGGGGGGCGCCGGACTGGTGCAGTTGCCGGTGTTGATTCTGTTGGGGTTGAGCTTTCCTCTTGCCCTGGCCACCCACAAGGTGGCCAGCGTGGCCCTGGGCATCGGCGCCACGCTGCGCCACTGGCGCGAGCGCTCGCTGAATCCTCGCCTGGCGGCCTTCATCCTGGCCTGCGGGTTGCCGGGGGTGGTGCTGGGAGCGAAGGTGGTGCTGGCCCTGCCGCCCAAGCTGTGCACCCTGCTCCTGGGTCTGCTGACGATTGGCCTGGGGCTCTACTCCATCGCCCGGCCGTCGCTAGGGATGGCAGTGGAGCAGCGCGAGCTCACCAGGGGCCGGCTAGTGATCGGCGGGCTTGTGCTGTTTGCTATCGGCGTGCTCAATGGCTCCCTCACCTCGGGCACGGGTCTGTTTGTGACCCTGTGGCTGGTGCGCTGGTTTGGACTGGATTACGGCAGGGCCGTGGCCTACACGCTGGTTTTGGTGGGGTTGTTCTGGAACGGCGCTGGGGCCATCACCCTGGGGCAACAGGGCCAGATCGCGTGGAGCTGGCTGCCGATGCTGCTGGCAGGGTCCATCACCGGCGGCTATCTGGGCGCCCATCTGGCCATTGCCAAGGGCAGCCAACTGGTGAAGCGATCCTTTGAGGTGTTGGCGCTGCTGATGGGCAGCTCCCTGCTGATCAAGAGCTTTTAAACCGCTGGGGACACAGAATCAAAAGAGATGTTCCGCCCGGCCCAGCCCATGCCCGATCTGTTCTCGCCCCTGCGCGTGGGGCCTCTGGAGCTGGCGAACCGCATTTGGATGGCGCCCCTCACCCGCTGCCGGGCGGAGGACAACCATGTGCCCGGTCCCCTGATGGCGGAGTACTACGCCCAGCGCGCTAGCGCGGGATTGATCATCGCCGAGGCCACCATGGTGATGGAAGGGAATTCCGCCTTCTGGCGGGAGCCGGGGATCTACAGCCAACAGCAGGTGGAAGGGTGGCGCCTCACCACTGAGGCGGTGCATCGGGCCGGTGGACGCATCGTGCTGCAGCTCTGGCATGGGGGGCGGGCCTGCCATCCTCTGCTCAATGGGGGGCGCCAACCGGTGGCACCCAGCCCGATCGCGATCATGGGCGATGAGGTGCACACGCCCGAGGGGAAACAGCCCTATGTGGTGCCTCGCGCCCTCGCCGATGGGGAGATCCCAGAGATTGTGGAGGGCTTTCGGTTGGCTGCCCGAAACGCCATCGCCGCTGGTTTTGACGGCGTGGAGGTGCACGGCGCCAATGGCTACCTACTGGATGAATTTCTGCGGGATGGCAGCAACCACCGTGAAGGACCGTATGGCGGGACGATGGAGAAGCGGGCCCGCCTGATGCTGGAGGTGTTGGACGCGGTATCAGCCGAAACGCCTCTAATGGGCCTGCGCCTATCGCCTTTCAACAGTTACAACAGCATGGACGACAGTGACCCGGTGGGCCTGATGGGCTGGCTGGCCCAGCGGCTCAACGATCTCCCCCTGGCCTATCTGCACGTGATGCGCGCCGATCTGCTCGGCCTGCGGCACGGGGATGTGCTCACCCCGGCGCGGGAGCAGTTTCGCGGCGTGCTTGTGGCCAACATGGGCTACAGCGCCGCGGAAGCCGGGGAGGCCATCAGCGCCGGCGCGATTGATGCAGTGGCCTTTGGCACCAGCTTCCTGGCCAATCCCGATCTGCCAGAGCGGTTTCGTGAGGGGGCGCCCCTGCAGGCGCCCGATCCGAACACCTTCTACAGCCCCGGCCCCTTCGGTTACACCGACTACCCACGGCGGGCCCGCCCCCCCTTCAGCAACTCGGAGGCGGTGGCGTCGTAGACCGCCTGGGCCTCCGAGTTGCTGCGGCCCACGCAGGTCATGCCGAGCTTGCCGTATTCCGAGAGGCAGCCCAGCAGGTGAAACACGCTGCCTCGCAAGTGGGCCTGGTCGTAGTGGAGGCCGGCCTCGGCGACGATGTCGATCAGATCCATCGGCAGCAGGCCACGCAGGTCGGGATCGGTGAAGTTGTCGGTGGCGCAGTAGTGCAAGGGCTGGCCGGTGGGCGAGAGGAAAAGGCCGGTGGCGGGATCCAGGGCGCCTGTGGTGATGGCCCGGAGCGCCATCATCGGGTGGGTTGTGCCGCCCTGGCGCAGGTTGATCTCGATGGCCTGCAGGTCCCAGCGGTCGCCAAAGCTGCGGGCCAAAACGTCTACTGCAAAGCGTTCCAGCGCCCCCTCCGCCGCCAAGGCGTGGCCGATCACCTCTCCCATGCGCATCAACTCCACCCGGTAGGCATCAGTAGCGGGGAAGGCGCAGCCCAGGTAGGTCTGGCCACTCGGACCGCCCAGAATCTGCTCGTGGGTGGAAATCACCTCCACCCGGCCACCCGGGTGGATCAGGCCCTGCACGCTCGGGGAGGTGAGGGCCTCACCCCCCTCCAGCCAGGCCTCCACCAGGGCGCCCTGCTGGCCCATCAGCTCCCGCCACTGGGGAGAAGGCATGGGCAGATGCTCCAAAGCCTGACGCAACACCTGCCGCCGCTCAGCGCCGCTGCGCTCCGCCAGAGCCAGGGGCGCTAGCTCCAGGGGCGCATTGCCCTCCCCACTGATGCCCTCATTTAGCTTCACCACGCAGCGCCGCAGATCGGGATTCCGTTCCCAGAGCTCCGCTGCCACCTCCGCCAGATCGTCCAGCTGGTGCACTAGGGCGCTGCCATCGGGATGGGGGAGGCCGCAGCTGGAAAAGAGCTCCCGGCTGCCCGCCTTGCTGCCCCAGTGGCGCAGGGCCGGATCGGTGCCGAGAAGGGGCACCTGGAGCCGCTCTGAGAGCTCACGCTCCAGATCGGTTACCACGTAGCAGGCGATGAGGCTCTTGCCGGGGCGGAGCTGTTCGGCGATGCGGGCCAGCAGGGCGGGGCGCTCCAGCAGCTTGGCGGTGAGGGGCCGCGACGAGCCGTCGTCAGTGTCGAAGAGCTGCAGCCGGCGGCGGGCGTGGGCGGTGGGCACGCCTGGGAGCAGCTCCAGCACCGCATCCACCACCAGATCAGGCAGCAGTTTGCTGGTGACATAGACCATGCGCACCCCAGGATCCCGCAAGCGGATCAGGGAAAAGAGCTGGCGCTCCTCGTAGTGAACCGACCCGGTGATCAGGTCGAGCTCGGCCGGATCGACCGAGAGGGAGGGCACCATCAGCAGGTCAACGTCCAACCCGCAGGTGCCGTGCTCCTGGCCCCAAGCCGGTTGCAGCTGGCCCTGGAGATCGCGAAAGCTCAGCGGCATCGGGGGAGGGGCGCGTCCAGATCGAGCAGATGCTATGTGGTCTTCTCTTGGAGGCGATCGACGACAAACGCTAACCGTTCCTTCGCAATTGCCAAGACATTGTCAGTTGGAACTTCCCACGGTTTAATTGTTTTCAGAATCTCACGGCGTTCTGGATCGTAAACTGCCGTGAAATATCCCATTCGGTCAAGCTCGTCGATGAAGTCTGATGTATTAATGCCATATTGATTAGAATAACCAGCCATTTCAATAAGCATCACTGGGGGGTTGCAATTTTTGGTCCAGAGAGAGGCTCCTCTGATTGCAAAGGGCTCATAACCTTCGATGTCGAGTTTCATCATTGCGAACGGAGTATCGACGAGCAGCTGATCCAATCGACCGATTGGAATCTGAGTCTCAGTACCGCTCAAAGAGGTAACAATGTGTGAAATGCAATCATTACCATCTGTGCTTAAAGCAGCCGATCCTTCGACGTTGGATAGCCCGATTTCATGAACCACAACATTGTCTGCGGCATTCAATGCGAGCGATTCACGCAACATCGCGGCCACCGATGGATTTGGCTCAAACGCATGAACAAAGCCATTGTCGCCTACGACTGAAAGGGCCAAGAGTGTGTAAAGTCCAACGTTCGCACCTACGTCGATAAAGGTGTCGCCAGGGCGAAGGAAGTCAAGAATGAATCGCATTTCCCAATAATCGGGCAGACACGAGAAGTAGATCGCCTGCGATGCAGAATGACTGGTGGGCTGGCAACGCAATAGCTTCCCGTGATAAGGAAGGTCATAGGGCTGTCCAGACAGCCGCTTTAACAACTGCCAGTGCAGAGCACTCACCAGTGCGTTGACGCGACCATTGCGATTGGCCGGATGACTGATGATGTCGTTAATGAGTTTGAGCATTGCCTGGGGAATTACGCTGATTGGCCCGACTCCTGAAATCACTCCAGGGTCTCTGTAGCTTCATAAGTCTACCTCCGCCCTACGGCCTCGCCTGCATAGGTAGGCGCATAACACATACAATCAACAATCATTCGGCAGCTCATATAAATGAAACCCGTTTCCCGCCGCGCCCGGAA
>JBBARZ010000011.1:30215-33983 GCA_040399505.1 Cyanobium sp. | reverse complement strand
ATCGGCAACCTGGCGGATCTGGCCAGCGTGGAGGCCTGCGCCGCGCACCTGCTGGAGGCTGGCGATCCAATCGATACCCTGGTGCTCAACGCCGGCCTGCAATACACCGGCGCGAAAGAACCCCGCTGGTCGGCCCAGGGGTTTGAGCTCACCTTCGCGGTGAACCACCTGGCGCACCAGGCCCTGCTGCAGCGGCTGCTCCCCCTGCTGCACCAGGGCACCGCACCCCGGCTGGTGGTCACCGCCTCGGAGGTGCACGATCCCACCAGCGCCGGCGGCAAGGTGGGGCGTCCTGCCGGGTTGGGGGATCTGGCAGGGCTGCGCCAGGGGCCCGGGGCGGCCATGGTGGATGGGGGCGCCTTCAACGCCGAGAAGGCCTACAAGGACAGCAAGCTCTGCAACCTGCTGATGGCCCGGGAGGTGGAGCGGCGGCAGCGGGAGCAGGGCACGCCTTTGCCGGTGCTCGCCTGGAGCCCGGGGCTGGTGATCCCTCGGGGTGCCGGGGGTTTCTTCCGCGACAGCCAGCGCCTGAATCCAATCGGCCAAGCCGTGTTTGCCTTCGCCGCCCGCGACCTCCTCCGCCTCACCGAATCGCCCGAGGGGGCCGGCGCCCTGCTGGCGGGCCTGGCCACCACCAGCCCGGACGATCCCAGCGGTTTTCAGTATTGGAGCAACCGGGTGCTGGGGCCGGGCCGGCGGCGGTTTGCGCGCACTGAACCCAGCGCCGAAGCCCGTAACGATGACCTCGCCGCCGAGCTCTGGCAGCTCAGCGCCCAAGCGGTGGGTGTTCACCACAACGCTCCAACACCGCCTGAATGACTTCCGGTGCAATCCGGAATTCGCTGGCATGCAGCTCGGTGAACACGGCCCAGGCCGAGGGGATCAGGCTCGGCTACCCGGGCCGCACGCGCCAGCGAGAGCTCGCCATCACGAATCAAGGCCGATCACCAGCGCATCGGGGCTGTTGCGGTTGAGCACCACGACGGGACCGGTTTTCGCCTCGCGCCCTTCCTCACAACCCCCACTGAGCCTGCGCCATCCTGGTGGCCGCCCGCTGCTCGTCCCATGTCCTCCGCCCTCACCGCCACCTACTTGGGCGCCAATGGCTGGGTTCTCGATTTCGGTGGGATGCGGGTCGTGGTGGATCCCTGGTTCACCGGGCCCTTGAGCTTCGGGCCGATGGACTGGCTGCTCAAGGGGGAGTTGGCCACTCCCCAGCCGGTGCCGGCGGGGATCGACTTGCTGCTGCTCAGCCAGGGCCTGCCGGACCACTGCCATCCCCCCAGCCTGGCCCTACTGCCGAAGGACCTGCCGGTGGTGGCCTCCCCCACGGCGGCCCGCAAGGCGCAGGAGTTGGGCTTCGCCAACGTCACCCCCCTGCGGCCGGGGGAGCGGCACGACTTCGGCGCCCTGGCGATCACCGCCACGGCCGGCGCCGCCGTGCCCCAGATCGAAAATGGCTGGCTGCTCGACCACCCCGCCGGCAGCCTCTACCTCGAACCCCACGGCTTCCCCAGCCCCGATCTCCCCAACCGGCCGCTCACGGCGGTGATCACCCCGGTGATCGATGTGGGTCTGCCGGTGGCTGGGGCCTTTGTGCGGGGGCGCAGTGCGCTGCCGGACTTGCTGGAGCGATTCCAGCCCGCAGCTGTGCTCGCCAGCACCACCGGTGGCGATGTGCGCTTCAGCGGGCTGCTGGCCTCGGTCTTGCAGGTGGAGGGCAGCCCGGAGGAAGCGGCCGCTGTGGTGGCCCAGGCCGGTGGCTGCCGCTTCATTGACCCGGTGCCGGGGCAGCCCTACAGGCTGGATCCTGTTCAGGTCGGCTCCAGCCGGTAGAGATCCCTCCGCCGCTGCATGCCGGTGGGAATGGCTTGCCGAGCCCGCCCCACCTCCGCCAGGTCCAGCTCGGCGTGGAGCACCTGCTCGCCGATGCCCGCCTCGGCGATCACCGCGCCCCAGGGATTCACCACCAGGGAATGGCCGTAGCTGGGGTAGACACCTTCCGTCTGGGGACGGGCGCTGGAGCAGGCCAGCAGGAAGCATTGGGTGTCGAGGGCCCGGGCCCGCAGCACCAGGTGCCAGTGGCGGGGGCCGGTGGTGGTGTTGAAGGCGGCGGGGCAGGCCAGCAGGGTGGTCCCATGGCGCTGCTGCAGAAGCAGGGAGAGTTCGGGAAAGCGAATGTCGTAGCAGATCAGCAGGCCCAGGGTGGGCGGCTCCTCCAGGCCTGTCGCCAGGGGGTCGCCGTTGCCCGGCACCACGGCGAGGTGGCTGCCGCCAGTGAGGCTGTCGGATTCGCGGAAGCAGATGCCTCCCGGCACGTCGACATCAAATAAATGCACCTTGCGGTGCTTGGCCACCAGGCGCCCCTGGGGATCGATCACGGTGGCCGTGTTGTAGAGGCGGCCATCGGCACCACGCTCGGGGATGGAGCCGGCGATCACGGCCACGCCATGGCGCCGGGCCAGCCGGGCCACCATTGCCAGCGATTCCGAGGGCCCCTCCGTGAGGTCGGCCCCCAGGGTGGGGATGGGCTCGGCGTAGGCGGCGAAGCGTGCCGCGGCGTAGGGGGCGTTCCAGATCTCCGGCAGCATCAGCAGCCGGGGCCTGGCCCGCCCGGGGCGCGGCTGCAGGGCCCGCTCCAGCCAGGTTTCGGCCTGGCGGCGGTTGGCGCCTGGATCCTCGCCGGCGGCGAGCTGCACCAGGGCCACCGGGAGGGTCTGGGGTGGGGTTTGGGCAGAGGACGCGAGTTGTTCGGGGGCGGTGGAGGACGGGAATGGTGCTTGTGGTGGCTGATGATTGGACGGTGGGCCCTCTCCCTCTCGAAGCCCCGCCCGCTCCTGTTCCAGCAGACCCTCGATCGCCACAACCGCTTCCGCCACCGTGGAGCAGGCCATCACCTGCGTGCCCAGGCTGGCGAAAAAGTCCAGCCAGGCCGGTGGGGCGGCCAGCAGCACCAGGGCCCGGCCCGCCTTGAGGGCATGGGCGGCTTCAGCGGCCGTGCCTGGCCCGCCGGCGCCGCACACCACCAGCACGTCGCTGCTGAGGGCGTTGATCACGTTGCGGCCCTGTCCCAGCCCCGTGAACAGCGCCACATCCAACGCCGCCGTGTCGCTTGGCTCATGGCGTTGCTGCCCTCCATCGGGGAGCACTCCCACCACCAGGTGCCCCTCCACCGCCATCGCCCCCGCGCAGGCCGCCCCCATCACCCCCTGCGGCCGTCCGCCCGTGAGCAGGGCCCAGCCGCGGCGCGCGATGGCGCTCCCCAGCTCCTCCGCCAGAACGCAATCGGCGGAAGTGGCGCCTTCGCCGGCGCCCATCACGCCGATCAGGGGTTGGCGGGGTGGGGGCATGGGTTCAGGCGGGGGAAGGGCTGATCAGTTGCAGGCCCGGGAAGGATTGCTGGTGGCGGCGCCGGTCACGGCTGATCAGGGGAACCCGCTCCACCAGCGCGTGGGCGCTGATCATGCAGTGCCTCCAAACTTACAAAGCACGCATGCATAACGCATGCCCTGCAGATCCGCGACCTGCCGGAACCGCTACACCGGCTGCTGCAGCACCGGGCCCAGGCCCACAAGCGCAGCCTCAGCCAGCAGGCATTGGCTGATCTGGAGGCCATTGCCGGAGGCGACCCCCGCGAACGCCGCCGCCAGGTGCTCGATCGCATCGCCCAACGGGGCCCCCTCTCTCCTGCCTTGAGAGCGGATCTGGAGCCAGAAGAGCTGATCCGTGCCGACCGAGAGCGCTGATGGCCCTGGCCTGTGTGCTCGA
>JBBARZ010000011.1:0-30115 GCA_040399505.1 Cyanobium sp. | reverse complement strand
GAAGAGCTGATCCGTGCCGACCGAGAGCGCTGATGGCCCTGGCCTGTGTGCTCGATGCCTCAGCGGCCGTGCGGCTGATCCTGGGCGATCCCGCCGCTCCGCCAGATCCGGAACCACCACACGTCCCCTAACAGATCTCCGACCAGCTGCAAGCCGATCTGCAGGATGAGGCCGATCTCAAGGCCCTGGAAACCAAACTCCAACGCCGCCCCCAGCTATGAGCGAGCCCGCGACAAGCACAACGCCTTTCTCCATAAGCTCGGCCTGCCCCTGTTGCCCTGACTCCCTCAGCCCTCCCAGATTTCTCCCAGTTCCAGCCGCAACCCTGGCAGCACCTCTCCCCCCTCCAGCACCTCAGCTCCCTCGATCCGCTCGCGTTGCTCCGCCGAAGGGCCCCCTGTGGCCCGCCAGATCTCCACCGCCCGCTGCTCAGGAAACAGCACCCAGCCCAGCTGGGCGCCATTGGCCAGATAGGCGGCCATTTTTTGGCGCAGTGCCGTAGCGCCCCGTGGCCCCCCATCCGAGGCACTGGCCAGCTCCACCACCAGATCGGGGCAGAGGGGCGGAAACCCTCGCCGTTCTTCGCTCGTGAGAGCTTGCCAACGGTCGAGGCCCACAACTGCCGCGTCGGGGCTCAGGACGGAGCCATCCGGCAGCCGGAAACCGCTCGAGCTGTCGAACACCAGCCATCTGCCCGCCGCCAGGGCCCAGATCTGTAGCCGAGCGCTCAGCAGGCTGTTGCGGAGGCCGGTCTCGCCTCCAGTGGGAGTCATAGGGATCAGGCGACCATCGGCGGAAAGTTCAAGCACGGCATCGGGATTGGCCTGACACACGAGGGCGAACTGTTCGGCCGTCAGCCGGAGATCCCACGGCAGCAGCAACTGTCGCAGGCCTTCCTGCTCCTTTGAGGCAGAGACCGAGGCGGCGGGTGGTGCGAGCGCCATGTCCCCCTACGGCAGGTGTTTCCAAGTTTAGGTGGGGCATCAGGAAGCGATCTCAAGCCACCCAACCACACCATATCTAGCGTGTATTTTCGCGATTTCTCATACACCCCGCAAAACACCCCCACCCCGCAATTCCTTGCCCATGCCTCCGCCGCCCCCGAGACTCCCCAGGCCCCAAAGTGGTCGCCATGATCCACCCCTCCCCGCGCCCCCGCCTGGTGGTGCTCGATGGCCACACCACCAATCCAGGTGATCTCTCCTGGGCGCCGCTGGAGGCCCTGGGCAACCTCACGGTGCATGCGCGCACGCCCCCCGAGCAGGTGGCGGAGCGCATTGCAGAAGCCGATGTGGTGCTCACCAACAAAACCCGCCTCGACGCAGAGCAGCTCGCGGCCGCGCCCCGGTTGCGGGGCATCGCCGTGCTCGCCACTGGCCACGACGTGGTGGATGGCCTCGCCGCCTGCCGCCTCGGGATCCCGGTGTGCAATGTGCCGGAATACGGCACGGCTTCGGTGGCCCAGGCGGTGTTCGCCCTGCTGCTGGAGCTCACCAACCACACCGGTCACCTGGCTGCGGCCGTGAGCGCCGGCCGCTGGTCGGCCGGCCCCGATTTCTGCTTCTGGGATGAACCCTTGCTGGAATTGGCCGGCCTCACCTTCGGCGTGCTCGGCCAGGGCCGTATTGGCGAGGCGGTGGCTCGCATCGCCCGTGCCTTCGGGATGGAGGTGCTCAGCCATCGCCGCCATCCCCAGCCCGGCGATGTCGACCTCGATTCTCTCCTGGCCCAAAGCGATGTGGTGAGCCTGCACTGTCCCCTCACTCCCCAAACCCTCGGCCTCCTCAACGCCGAACGGCTGGCCCGCCTGCGCCCCGGCGCCCTGCTGCTCAACACCGGCCGCGGTCCCCTGATCGACGAGGTCGCCCTGCTGGAAGCCCTGCACAGCGGCCATCTCGGCGGGGCCGGCCTGGATGTGCTCTGCCTCGAGCCGCCGGCACCAGGCCACCCCCTCCTGAGCGCCCCCCGCTGCGTCATCACACCCCATGTGGCCTGGGCCAGCCTTGCCGCCCGCCGCCGCCTCATCGACGCCACCGCCGCCAATGTGGCTGCTCTCCTGGCCGGATCGCCCATCCATGTGGTGAATCCGGCCTGAGCCGCCTCAGGCCGGCTTGGTGGCGATCACCGCGAAAAAGGGATCGCCCTTGGCGCCAAACAGCCCCCCCACCCCCAGGGCGCGGGTGGATTCGGCAATCACCGTGGGCTTCTGCCAGCCCTGGGCCATGAGCACCTCGCCCACATAGCTCAGGTGTTCCCGGTCGCCGGAATCAGCCCAGATCAGCGGCGCCTTGGTGAAAAACATCCGGTTGGAGAAGGCCACGATCACCTGGCCCCCTGGCCGGGTGATGCGCCACAGCTCTGCCGCCACCGCCTCTGGATATTGCAGATATTGCCAACCGGCCACGATCAAGGTGGCATCCACGCTGGCGTTTTCCAGGGGCAGCGTCTGATCCTCGTTGAGGTTCTGCACCCATCGCCGCGTCAGCCGTGGATTGGCCTCCAGCTCCCTGGCGTTGAGCCCATGGCCGATCACGCTCTGATAGGAGACATCCTCCGGCAGATGGGACACCCAGCTCGACATCAGATCCAACACCACCGCATCGGCCGGAATGCGCTCCCTGTAGAGCTCGGTGAGCCGCTGGCGAAAGGCCGCATCGAGATGCTGCACAAAGCGTGGCTCGGCATAAAACAAGGCATCGTCGCTGCCATCCCATTTGCGCCGCTGGGCGTCTGTGAGCACCTGCACCACCATGTCGGTCAGCCTCCAAACCAGGCCTCCATTCTGGGGGAATCACACCACATCTGGTGTGCCTCCCACGTTCCCGAGGCGCATGAGCCTACCGCCCAATAGGATGGGTCAATGACCGTTGCCGCTAGCAGCCGGCCGGACCTGGCGGCCTTGTTTCCCTTCCCCCTGGATCCCTTCCAGCTGGAGGCGATTGATGCGCTCAATCAGGGCCATTCTGTGGTGGTGAGCGCCCCCACCGGCTCCGGCAAAACCCTTGTGGGTGAATATGCCATCCACCGGGCCCTGGCCCATGGCCGCAAGGTGTTTTACACCACGCCGCTCAAGGCCCTCTCCAACCAGAAGCTCCGGGATTTTCGCCATCAGTTCGGCGCCGAGAAGGTGGGCCTGCTCACGGGTGATCTGAGCGTGAACCGGGAGGCCTCGATCGTGGTGATGACCACCGAGATCTTCCGCAACATGCTCTATGCGGAGATCGACCACCCAGACGATGACCCCCTTGAAGGGGTGGAAGCGGTGGTGCTGGATGAGTGCCACTACATGAACGACTCCCAGCGGGGCACCGTGTGGGAGGAATCGATCATCCATTGCCCCCCCCCGATCCAGCTGGTGGCCCTCTCGGCCACGGTGGCCAACGCGGGCCAACTCACCGATTGGATCGAGCGGGTGCATGGCCCCACCCAGCTAGTGCTCAGCGACCACCGCCCCGTGCCGCTGGCCTTCAGCTTTTGCAGCGCCAAGGGGCTCCATCCCCTCCTCAACGAGGAGGGCACCGGGCTCCACCCCAACTGCAAGGTGTGGCGCCCTCCCAAAACCACCCGCCGCAAGGGCGACCGCTCCCCCAAGCCCCCCCAGCCGGAGGCTCCCCCCCTTGGCTTCGTGGTGGCCCAGATGGCCGAGCGCGACATGCTGCCCGCCATCTACTTCATCTTCAGCCGCCGCGGCTGCGACCGGGGCGTGCGGGATCTGGGCAACGCCTGCCTGGTGAGCAAGGACGAGCAGGCGCGGATCGCCGCCCGCTTCGATATCTTTCGCGCCACCACGCCTGAGGCCGTGCGAGAGGGCCATGCCGATGCCCTCCTGCGGGGCATCGCTTCCCACCATGCCGGCGTCCTGCCCGCCTGGAAGGAACTGATCGAGGAGCTCTTCCAGCAGGGGTTGATCAAAGTGGTGTTCGCCACTGAAACCCTCGCTGCGGGCATCAATATGCCGGCCCGCACCACGGTGATCTCCGCCCTCTCCAAGCGCACCGAGCGTGGCCACCGGCCCCTGATGGGCAGCGAATTCCTGCAGATGGCGGGCCGGGCCGGGCGTCGGGGCCTGGATTCCCAGGGCTATGTCGTCACCGTGCAGAGCCGCTTTGAGGGGGTGCGCGAAGCGGGCCAGCTGGCTACCGCCCCCGCCGATCCCCTGGTGAGCCAGTTCACCCCCAGCTACGGCATGGTGCTCAACCTGCTGCAGCGTTACGACCTCACAAAGGCAAAAGAGCTGGTGGAGCGCAGCTTTGGCCGCTACCTGGCCACCCTGGATCTGGCGGACGACCAGGCCGCCATCGACGACCTGCGCGCCCAGCTGGCTCAGCTGCAGAGCGGCAGCGTCGACGTGCCATGGGAAGACTTCGAGGCCTACGAAAAGGAGCGCGGGCGCCTGCGGGAGGAGCGGCGCCTGCTGCGGATCCTGCAGCAGCAGGCGGAGGAAACCCTCGCCCATGAGCTCACCCTGGCCCTGCAGTTCAGCAGCGAGGGCACCCTGGTGAGCCTCAAGGCGCCCCAGCTCAGGGGGCGGGTGTCGCCGGCGGTGATCGTGGAGAAGGTGAAGGGGCCTGGCCAGTTCCCCCTGCTCCTCTGCCTCACCGACGACAACCTCTGGATCCTGGTGCCCTGCACCGCCGTGGTAAGCCTCCACGCCGAGCTCAGCTGCCTGCAGGTGAGCCAGCTGGAGGCTCCCGAGCTGCACCATGCCGGCGAGCTGCGCCACGGGGATCAGGCCAGCGGTGGCCTGGCCCTGGCTGTGGCTTCCATGGCCCGCCGCCACGACATGCACACCCCCCAATACGACCTGGCCGGGGAAGTGCGCAGCCAGGCCGAAAGCGTGCGCGAGCTGGAGGCCGAGCTGGAGCACCATCCCGCCCACCGCTGGGGCGACCGCAAGCACCTCAAGAAACACCGGCGCCGCATGGAGGAGCTGGAGATGGAGCTGGAGGAGCGGCAGAAGCTGCTCCATTTCCGCTCCAACCGCCACTGGGACACCTTCCTGGCCCTGATCGACATCCTGCGCTTCTTCGGCGCCCTCGGTGGCGATAACGGCCTGGAGCCCACCGAGGTGGGCCGCACCGTGGCCGCCCTGCGGGGCGACAACGAACTCTGGCTGGGTTTGGCCCTGATGAGCGGCCACCTCGATGCTCTCGAGCCCCCCGATCTGGCCGCCGTGCTGGAGGCCATCTCCACCGAAGTGAATCGGCCCGATCTCTGGTGCGGCTTCCCGCCGCCCCCCGCCGCTGAAGAAGCCCTCCACGACATCCGGGCGCTGCGGCGCCAGCTGGAGCGCCAGCAAGAGCAGGGGCGGGTGGTGGTCCCCGTCTGGTGGGAGCCAGAGCTCACGGGCCTGGTGGCCCGCTGGGCTCGGGGTGCCTCCTGGAGTGAGGTGATCGGCAACACCTCCCTGGATGAGGGCGATGTGGTGCGGGTGCTGCGCCGCACTGTGGATCTGCTGGCCCAGATTCCCTACTGCGAGGCCATCAGCGACCAGCTGCGCCGCAATGCCCGCCGGGCCCTGGGGGCCATCAACCGCTTCCCGGTGTGCGAGGTGGAGGATTTGTTTGCGGCTTCAGCTGCGCCGCAGGACAAGCCAGATGAAGAGCAACAGGGCGCTGATGCTCACCACGGCGTAGATCGTGTCGGCGTAGGGAGTCCAGATCATGGGGAAGCTCCATCAAAGGCTTCGGCGCCAGGGGGCCCTGGCGGCTGAGGCCCGAGCAACCCCTCCAGCCCATCGGCGATCGCCGCGGCGATCGCGGCCTTTCCCTCCACCCGCCGTTGCCCTTCCCGGGTGACAATCCAGGCCACCTGCAGGGCATCGCTGATCTCCTCTCCCCGGTTGGCCACCACCACGGCATAGCGCTCCAGGCGACGGACGGCTTCGGCGATCAGCTGGGCGTGGTTCACCCCTTCCATGTATTTGAAGCTCACGATCGGCATCCCCGGCGCTGCTGCTGCCACCGCGTCGATCACCTTCTCGGTGGGCACCAGATCCAGCTGCAGGGCGCCATGGCCGCTGGCGATCTTGCCCGGCTGCACCTGTTTGGGCCGGTAGTCGGCCACGGCGGCCGAGAGCACCGCCGCTTCCGCTCCGGCGGCCACTTCCGAGAGCACCTGCTCCCGGTAGGCGTCGTAGGTGGGGGCGATCTGTACCGCCGGCAGCCAGGCAGCCGGCCGCCAGCCCCCATCTCCCAGGATCAGCCGACTGTCGGCGCCCCGCCGGAGCAGCTCGTCGTGGATGGCGCCCCCCAGCTGCCCGCGGAAGCGGCTGGTGATCCGCCGCACCCCATCGATCGGCACCGGCGTGGGGCCCCCCGTCACCAGGATCCGCCGCTCCCGCAGGGGCGAGGTGCTCAGGGCGCGGCAGACCGCTGCCACGATCAGCTCCTCCTCCGGCAGGTTGTGCTTGCCGTAGGCATCTCGCGGCGGGATGAAGCGCACCCCCAGCTCCGCCAGCCGGCGGCCATTCGTCTCCAGCACGGCGTGGTGCATAGAGCCATGCATGGTGGGGGCCATCAGCACCGAGGTGGTTCCCCGGGCCAGCCGGCCCAGAGCGGAGGCCAGGGTGGCCGTGAGCACCGTATCGGCGATGCCGTTGGCGGCCTTGCCGATGGTGTTGTTGGTGGCGGGGGCCACCAGATAAGCGGCGAACTCTTCGCCGTCACTGAGGTGCTCCGCCCGCCAACTCAGCTCCCGCACCAGAGGCCGGCAGGTGCTCCACTCCAGGGCATCGGCGCCCACATAGCGCAGGGCTTCGGGTGAGCAGAAGGCCGTCACCCGCGCTCCCCGGCGCCGCAGGGCCCTGGCCAGCAGGGGGGCCTTCATGGCCGCGATGCCCGCCCCCACCAGCAGGGCGATGGCCTTCCCCTCCAGGTGGCTGGAGAGCAGGGGCACGTCGTGGTCGCCGATGGCCGCGCTCGCCGGGGGGGTGAAGCTCCAGTCGAAGGGGCCGGCCACGAACTAGATCCCCAGCCGTTGCCAGATCACATCCAGCTGGGCCCGGTGCAGATCGGTGGCGAAGCAGGCTTCCAGCTCCTGGGGGCTGAGGCGGCCTGTCACCGCGGGATCGGCCGCCAGGGCGGCGCGGAAGTCGCCCCCATCGGTGTTCCAGGCTCCATGGGCATGCTGTTGCACCAGCCGATAGGCCTCCTCCCGGCTCAGCCCCGCCGCCACCAGCGCCAGCAGCACCCGCTGGCTGAACACCACGCCGCCGTAGACGTTCATGTTGCGGGCCATGTTCTCGGGGTAAACCCCCAGGCCCTTCACCACCTCGGTCATCTCCCGCAGCATGAAGTGCAGGGTCACGGAGCAGTCGGGCAGCATCATCCGCTCCACCGAGCTGTGGCTGATGTCGCGCTCATGCCAGAGGGCCATGTTTTCCAGAGCTGCCACGGTGTAGCTGCGCAGCACCCGGGCCAGGCCGCTGATGCGCTCGCTGCGGATGGGGTTGCGTTTGTGGGGCATGGCGGAGCTCCCTTTTTGCCCCTTGGCGAAGTTCTCCTCCACTTCCAGCACGTCGCTGCGCTGCAGGTTGCGGATCTCCGTGGAAAAGCGCTCCAGGGAGGCGCCGATCAAGGCGAGGGTCTGCACGTAGTCGGCATGGCGATCGCGGCTGATCACCTGGGTGCTGGCCGTGTCGGGCACCAGGCCCAGCAGCCGGCAGGTGATGGCCTCCACTTCCGGATCGGTGTTGGCGTAGGTGCCCATGGCGCCGCTCACCTGGCCCACGGCCACAGTGGATTTGAGGCGGGCCAGCCGCTCCTGGTTGCGCAGGGTTTCCGCCAGCCAGCCCGCCAACTTGAAGCCAAAGGTAATCGGCTCGCCGTGAATGGCATGGGAGCGGCCGATCATCACCGTGTCTTTGTGCGCTCGGGCCAGCTCCCGCAGGGCCTCGATTAACCGGGCCAGTTCTTTCTCCAGCTCCACCACCGAGGCCTTCAGCTGCAGCGCCAGGCCCGTGTCCAGCACATCCGAGCTGGTCATCCCCACGTGGATGTAGCGGCCCGCATCGCCCACGTGTTCATTCACGTTGGTGAGGAAGGCGATCACGTCGTGCCGCACCTCCGCCTCGATCTCCAGGATCCGGGGCACGGAGAAGGCCGCCCTCTCGCGGATCTGCGCCATCGCTTCGGCTGGCACCCGCCCCAGATCCGCATTGGCTTGGCAGGCGGCGATCTCCACCTCCAGCCAGCTGCGAAACTTGGCCTCCTCACTCCAGAGGCATCCCATTTCGGGAAGGGTGTAGCGATCGATCAAGGGCGGACGATGGTGGGCAACCCAACCTATCGGTAGGCCCGTTCCTTCTCAGCTCAGGCCGCGGCGGTGAGTTTGCGGTGGGCCACTTCCAAGTGGAGCAGGTTGCCCCAGGATTGTTGACGGATCCAGCAGCGGCCACCGCGACACTGAATCAGTTGAAACGGGGGTAGGTCTTCAGGATGGTCGTGAAGGCGCACAAAACTGCCCGGGCGCAGCAGTTCAAATACATCGGCGAGCTGGATGGGGTGCTCCCCTGCCATGGTGGGCTTCCGAGGTGGCGCCATCCTCTCTTTCTTGTTGGGAGAAGGGCCCGCTCCTCGGTTTTTGTTCCGTTTTCTGCGTGGAAACCATGACCAAACGGCAGCGGTTGGATCTGCTGCTGCTGCAGCGGGGGCTCGCCAGCAGTCGGGAGCAGGCGCAGCAATTGATCCGGGCGGGCTGGGTGCGTCAGGCCGGCCGGGTGCTCGACAAACCTGGAACTGCTTTGCCCCCTGATGCCCCCCTGGAGGTGGAAGCCCGCCCTCGCTACGTGTCCCGGGGCGGCGATAAACTTGAGAGGGCCCTAGAGGCTTTTTCGCTCTCCATTCATGGGCGGATTTGCCTTGATGCGGGCCTCTCCACGGGAGGCTTCAGTGATTGCCTGCTCCAGCATGGAGCCACCCGCATCTATGGCATCGATGTGGGCTACGGCCAGGTGGCCTGGAGCCTGCGCACCGATCCCCGGATGGTGCTGCGGGAACGCACGAACCTGCGGCACCTTCTGCCGGCCGAGCTCTATGGGCCAGAGGATCCCTGGCCTGATCTGGCGGTGGCCGACCTCTCGTTCATTTCTCTCACGTGCGTGCTGCCCGCCCTGGGCGCCTTGCTCCGCTCCCCCTCATCGCAGGATCCGGTGGAGTTGGTGCTGCTGGTGAAGCCCCAGTTTGAGGTGGGCCGGGAGGGGGTGGGCAAAGGCGGTGTGGTGCGGGATCCGGCCGCCCATGCCCGGGCTATCGGCCGGGTTCTGGAGGCTGCCGAAGCCCTGGGTTGGCAGGGCCAGGGGCTTACTGGCTCCCCGATCACCGGCCCGGCCGGCAACCATGAATATCTCCTCTGGTTGGCCTCCAGTGCCGGTGGCCTGCGCCAAGAGGAGGGGAGCCGGGGCCACCTGAATCCAGAAGCGATCGGGGCGGTGGTGGCTGCCACCCTCCGCCCTGCACCCCCCCCCTAGATCGCGGTGCTGTCCCGGTCGCCTGTGCGGATGCGAATCACCGACTCCACCGGGGAGATGAAGATCTTGCCGTCGCCGATCTCACCGGTGCGGGCAGCCTCTTGGATGGCCTCCACCACGGTGGCCACCCGATCGTCGTCTACCACGATTTCGAGTTTCAGTTTCTGCAGAAATTCCACGGTGAATTCTGATCCCCGATAGCGCTCAACTTGGCCTTTCTGCCGGCCAAAGCCCCTCACTTCGCTCACGGTCATGCCCACAATCCCCGCATTCACCAGCGCAATCTTCACGTCTTCGAGCTTGAAGGGGCGGATGATGGCCTCAATCTTTTTCATGGTTCAGGGTTTGTGGGGGAAGCTGTGGTGGTGTAGAGGAAGTCTCTCAGACCCGTGGCCGGATCGCTGGGTGTGACTGCGATCAGCAAAACTATCTTTAGGCCGCATGGGGGAGGGTTCGGGGGTGGCCGTTGCTACCAACCCACCTCCCCTGTGTCCAGGCTCTCACCTGCTGTTCCCTTTCCGTGTCTATCCCCCCCTCACCTGCCACCACCACACCCCTCTATGGCCAGCGGGCGATAGAGGAAGGGGAGCTGGTCTGTTTCGCCAACCCCAGAATCGGCCGACCTTACGAGGTGACGATTGAGCTGCCGGAATTCACCTGCCATTGCCCCTATTCGGGCTATCCCGACTTCGCCGTGCTGCGGTTGCTCTATCAGCCCGGCCCCCTGGTGCTGGAGCTCAAGGCCCTCAAGCTCTACGTCAACAGCTACCGCAACCGCACCATTTCCCATGAGGAGGTGGCCAACCGGATCTTGGATGATCTGGTGCAAGCCTGTGATCCCCAGTGGATGGAGCTGGTGGCGGATTTCAATCCCCGCGGCAATGTGCACACGGTGGTGCGCGTCAGCCACGGCCTGCGTCAGCCCTGTTGAGAGGCTTCCTCAGGGGTTTCGATCCCCGCCAGGAGGGTGGGGAGTTCCCTGGCGAAGGCCGTGAGGTTGCGGTTGCACAGTCCAGCTGCATGAAGGCGCCGGCCCCCATCCCGTTGTTCTTCCACCGCCCAGAGTTGGCGGGTGGCCACCAAGCTGAGGCCCCCACCGAGCAGGGCGATGGCAAAGCCTGTGTACACCAACGGAACTCCTGGATCTCGCTTGAGCAGAATGCCGCTGGCAGGCAGCACGCCAGCCACCCGGATCGGTAGACCCTGCACCTCCTGAGGCTCTCCACCGGGCTGGAGCAGGGCAAGAGAGCTGCCATCGGCCGCAAACACCTCCACGGGTCCCACTTCGCTGGTGAGGGTGAGCAATACGGGCTGGCTGCCATCGGGTCGGGTGGGCAGCAGCAATCCCCACACCTGCTCCCCCAGCTGGGGGAACCGCTGAAGGGGAAGCTCTAACACGGGGGAGCGGCCCAGTTGGATCTGGATGGCAGCCAGCGTCCAGTCCGCCTGGTAGAGCGTCATGCCTCTGTAGCGAAGAGGGTGGTTGACACTGATCTCAGCCTGCCGGGGGGATAGGGCGGATGGGGCCTGGCTCGCCGCTTCTTCAGGCACGCCGGCAGCCTCGCCTGGCTCCCCTGGGAGCGGGGCAGCGGCAGCGGGGGGAATCAGGCGCAAGCGGGAGGTGAACTGTTCCGGCCTGCCGGCCGGATCCCGGCTGATCGCAAAGTCGTCCAGGGCCAGGGTGACCTGGGGGTGTCCTTGCCGATCCAGCAGCTCCAGCTCCCGGCCTGGAGCCAAGAACTGCTCCAGCCGCTGACCTGCCAGGGCGCCCCAGGCCGAACCCACCATCAACACCACCATCCCCGCGTGCACTAGCAGGGGACCTACCCGCCCCATCACCCCTTTGCGAGCGGCCAGTCGCCCCTCCTGGCTCCGCACGTTCCAACCCCGTTTCCGCAGGCGCTCGCCCAGCAAGGCCAGGCCGTCAGCCCTGGGATGGGTGAGGGTTTCGGCCAGGGCCAGCTTGCTCAGCTGGCGTGGGGTGGTGTAGTCGATCCAGCGCAGGGAGGCCTGAAGGGCAGGCCATTGCCGCCGCCAGCTGCAGAGGATCAGGGCTAGACCCAACAGGGCCAGGAGCGCCAGAAACCAGCTGCTGGAATACACATGGTCGAGTTGGAGCCGCACGATTCCTGCCCCCTTCAGCCAGCCCAGCCAGGGGGCCTCGTCGTAGCGCTGCTGATAAAACGCCAGGCTTTCTTGCTGGGGGATGGCGGTGCCGATGCCGCTGGCTACGGCGATCACGAGGAGCAACACGATCGCCAGGCGCAGATCGGCGATCCACGCCACCATCCGCAACAGCCGGCGCCAGGATCCCGTGGCAGGGGAGAGGGTGGTCATGCCAGGTGGGCCGCCAGGGTGAGGGCGCCGGTGGTGAGCAGCACCACGCCGCTGATAGGCGGAATCCAGCGGCCCAGCAACCGCAGTTGCAACAGGCTGGGCAAACTTGCTGCCAGGGTGCCGGCCAGAAGCAGGGGCAACACCTGTCCGGCGCCGAAGCAGGTGAGCAGGAGCATCCCCACCAGGGGCTTGCCGTTCTGGGCCATCCAGGCCAGCAGAACAGCCAATACGGGGGTGGTGCACGGCGTGGCGGCCAGGCCGAAGGCCAGCCCCGCTGCCAAGGGAGCCAGGGGGGCTGGCACCTTCTGGCGCCAGCGTTCCGGGTCGGGCCCGGCCGGGAGCTGGAGAGGCACCAGCCCGAGCAGATGGAGGCCCATCACCACCGCCACAACGGCCACCACGAGCGATACCCCTTCAGGAATCTGGCCATAGAGGCGACCCAGGAGGCTGCTGCCGAAGCCCAGCAACACCAGAGACGCCACGATGCCCGCACTGAAGCTCAGGCTCCGTTGCCAGGGCAAAGAGCTGCTGGGTGCCGCGCCAGGGGACACCAGGTTGTTCGGTGCACCGAACCCCGCCAGGTAGGCCAGGGTGACAGGCAGCAGGGAGAGGGAGCAGGGTCCCAGGCTGGTGAGCAGGCCCCCGGCAAAGACCAGGGCGAGGGTCAGGGGGGTGGGGTGGCCCAGGGATGCTCTCAGCAGGGCTTCGCTGGAGCGGGTCCAGTCAGCGAGCTGAAGCCCGAGGCTGGTCATCGGCTGAAGAGTGGGCGCGGAGCGTTCAGCCTATCGGGGCTGCAGGCGGCCGCCGCCGGCGCGGACGGACGGTTTCCATCCCTGTGGTTTCCAGTGAGCAGCGCACCAGCAGGCCCGCTACCAGCAGGCTGCTCAGCAGAGAGTTGCCCCCGTAGCTCACCAGGGGGAGGGGGAGGCCTGTGGTCGGCATGGCACCGCTGGCCACAGCGATGTTGAGGATCGACTGGCCCACCAACAGGATGGTGCAGCCCATGGCCACCAGGCGGTGTTGGTTGCTCATGGTGGAAAGGGCAATGCGCAAGCCGACAAAGCCAAAGATCACCAGGAACAGCAGGAACATCAGGCAACCGATAAAGCCGAACTCCTCGGCGAACACGGCAAAGATGAAGTCCGTGGTCTGGATCGGCAGGTATTGGAGCTTTTGGGTGGAGAGCCCAAAGCCCTGCCCCAGCACCCCGCCGGATCCAATGGCCAGCAAACTCTGCACCAGCTGATAGCCCGATCCCTGGTCATCTTTCCAGGGGTTCAGAAAGGAGGTCACTCGGTCCCGCTGGTATGGATTGATCAGGATGCTGGCGGCTCCCACCAGCAACCCACCGCCGGCGGCTCCGAGGAGTTGGAGGAGAGGCAGCCCACCCGCCAGGGCCATCAACCAAAGCAGCAAACCGGTGAGGGCCGCAGTGCTCAGGTTGGGCTGCTTGAGGATCAGCAGGATCAGCACCGCAAACACGCCAAGCCACAGGAGCTTTTGGTCGGCCCCGATGCGTCGCCAGTGGGAGAACAGCACGGCCCCTTGAAGCACCACGAAGGGTTTCACCAGTTCCGTGGGCTGAATCTGGATCGGACCAAGCACGAGCCACCGGCTGGCCCCGTTCACCGTGCTGCCCACCACCAGCGTGGCTGCCACAA
Organism: Cyanobium sp.; assembly: GCA_040399505.1. GTDB lineage: Bacteria > Cyanobacteriota > Cyanobacteriia > PCC-6307 > Cyanobiaceae > Cyanobium. The sequence continues at coordinate 16,648 of JBBARZ010000011.1, read as the reverse complement.
GAACCCCCCCAATCAACAGGGCCTTGGGGGCCAGGTGGAGCCAGCGCCGAAGGTTGGTGCGGATCGCCAGCCAAAAGAGGGCCCAGCTGGCCACCATCCACAGGCCTTGGCGCTTGATGTAGTACGCCGCATCTCCCATTTCCCGATCCGCCACCCACCAGCTGGCCGAGGAGAGCACCAGCAATCCCAGCAGACTCCAGAGGGCCACCAGGCCGAGCATCAGCCGCGCCTCAGCGGGCCACTGATTCCAGGGAATGGGAAGCAGACCCTGCTCAGTTTGGGGTTGGCCGGTCTGGGGGAAGGAATCCATGGTGCGGCGGTGTGGAGCTGCAGCGGATGCGCTGGGATTCTGGCAGCAATCCTTTTATTGAGCTGGCGAATGCAGGGTTTGTCGAGCCCCAACCCCTCAGCCATAAAAAAAGCCCAGCGGGTGCTGGGCTTCGGAGGTTTGAAGGGAAGGGTCAGTTGCCGCAGTTCTGTTGGCGACGGCCCGTGGCCAGCTCAACCTTCAGGATTTTGCCGCCCTGTTTCATGATCCGCTGCTGTTCGGCAAACCAGCTGTCATAGGGCACCCACTTGGTGAAGTAGGTGTTTTGAATTTCCCTCTGGGTGCGGGCTTTTTCTGGACTGGGTATGCAGGCTGTGACTTTGAACAGGCGCATGATGTTCCTGAGGGGCGAAGGGTTGGTTAGTTGCCCAGCCCGGAGCTGATGTAATCGAAGTAAACGCCCATCTCCCGTCCTGCATCGGGCCCGACGAGGGCAGCAGTGGCTTCCTTCATGGCCTGGATCGACTGCACTGTGGCGCCGATGGGCACACCCAGGGAGTTGTAAGTTTCCTTCAGCCCGTTGAGCACCCGCTCATCAAGAATGGAGGTGTCACCAGCCAGCATGGCGTAGGTGGCGTAGCGGAGGTAGTAGTCCAGGTCGCGGATGCAGGCGGCATACCGGCGGCAGGTGTACATGTTGCCTCCCGGACGGGTGATGTCCGAATAGAGCAACGATTTGGCAACCGCTTCTTTGATGATGGCGGAAGCATTGGCACTGATGGTGGCCGCAGCCCGGACGCGCAATTCACCACTGGTGAAATACTTCTCGAGGCGACCCATGGCAGAGCCGTCGAGGTAGAGCCCCTGGACGTCTGCCTGATTGATGACGTTGGTGATGGCGTCTTGCATGGAATCCCGTTGAGGTGGCGGTGGGGGGAATGGATGGGCCTAGGAGAGGGCGCCGACCACGTAGTCGAAGTAGAAGCCTGCTTCCTCGGCATCACTGCCGGTGAGGATGCCGGTGGCCACCGCCTTCATTTCCCGCACGGCTTCTGCCATGGCTTCAAGAGGGGTGCCAAGGGAGCGATACATTTCGCGGGCACCGATGATGCCGATCTCCTCGATGGGAGTGACATCCCCGGCAACCACGCCGTAGGTGACCAGTCGCAGGTAGTAATCCATGTCCCTCAGGCAAGAGGCAGTCATCTCTTCGCCATAGGCGTTGCCGCCAGGGGAGATGACATCGGGCCGCTTCTGGAAGAGCTGGCCAGCGGCCTGCTTCACGATGCGTTCGCGGCTCTCGCTGAGGGCTTGGGCAACGCGCAAGCGGCGTTGGCCTCCTGAGACGAAAGATTTGACCTGGTCGAGTTCGCCAGGGCTGAGGTAGCGGGCTTCGGCGTCCGCGTTGATGATCGAGTTGGAGACGATGCTCATGCAGTTCTGCCTCGAAACAAGCGGTCACCGTTAAGGAGACCGGTATCCGGTGGGTAAGGGTGTGATCGGTTTGTGCCGATCGCCGAATCATTCTGCGCTAGAGGCCCGCTCCGCCCGGAGCCTCGGTAACAGATCTTCATGGCGATCGTTGCTTGAGATCCCTTGGCTTGCAATGAGTTTGGCCATGCATAGATGGCGCGGAAAGGGTGCTTTCCTCATCATCTGTTGCAGGAGATTCCGATCCCTCTGGTCCAGCAAAAAGCCCCCGTCATCCGGAGGCTTCCAAGGGGTGGGGTAGAAACCAGCTGTCAGATGGCTGATCGGGGGCTCGGGGTCAGACCCCCATTGCCGCCGTAGAGCTCGGCGGAACGGTTCACCGTGGCGAGGGGGATGCCATCCGTGGTGTTCAGTCCGCGAAGGAAGGGCACTGTGTTTTGACCAAACGAGCTGGCGTAAGCCTCGCTGGAGAGCACTTGCGCCACGGCTGCTGCCAATCCCTGCGTGGTGCGGGTGGCCAGAAAACGACTGGCCTCTGAGGGCTGGGCGGCCCTACCGAGCAGGGCCAGGTGGGCCGCCGCAGCCGCCCGCAGCGGGGCGAGCTTGTTGAGCCGTTGCAAAAAGAGCTCACTATTGGCAATCAGCCCTACGAATTCAGCCACGGAGATCTGGCCGTCCCGCAGTTGGGATTCCGCATCCCGCAGCCGCTCTGCTGCAAAAGGAACGCGGTTTAGCAGCTGGCGGTAGGTGGCATTCACCACTTCCTTGAGCTGGCTTTCGCTGGGGGAATTGGGCAGCTGCACGGGCCGCCCGAGGCTCTGGCGGCGCCGGAAGCCCTGGGGATTGGTGCTGCGCAGGGCCTTCTCCATGGCTTGGGTGGGGCCCGCGGCAGATCCAGCGCCCAGGCTGAGCCCAGCCGCTGCCACTGGAGCCTGCCAGGACCCCAGGTTTGGACTGCTGGAAGGCGTCTTGGGTCTGGCCGGTGCGGTCGTGACGGGCTGGCTCGCAGGAGCGGTGACCGTTGCTCCACCCCATGCGGGAGTGGCGGATGGTTGGGGCCGCCAGGTGCGGGAGGGGGCAGGGGCCTGACGAAGGCTGCCGGGACCCCCGGCATCGCTTCGGGTGGGGGGGGCCATCACCTCCCCACCGGTGATTTGGGCCGACCAGCCGCCGCGGGCGGCCTGGGGACGGGGCGGCAGGTTGCGCGGGGTGAGAGAGCCTGGTGTGCGGATTTGCTGGGGGGCAGGCACGTCTGGGCGGGCCGTTGGGGTGAGATCCGGAATCACCGTCGCATCGATGGGGCGACGCAGGGCGGGCACCCGTCGGGTGTTGAGGTCTGTCGGGGTGATGAACCGCTCGTAGGGAACGGTGTCTTCCCCAAAGGTGCTCGTGTATTCGGGGCTGTTGATCATGGCGTCGACAACGCCGTAGAAACCCTTGCGGGCGGCGGTGTCGAAATAGGCATCGATTTCCCAACGCCCGAAGGTGGGTCGGCCCAGCAGCCGGCGGTGCATCACCTCAATGGCTTTACAGATGTAAAGCCCGCTCCAGTAGCGGCGGCGAAAGGCATCCGACCGGGCCACCTGCCGCACGAATTCACGCAGGCTGATGTCGCCGTTCTCCAGCTTGATCTCCTCCACCGTGTTGCGCTCACCGGCATAGCCGCTGTTGCCCAGCACCTGGGCATAGACCGCACGGATGACCCCTTGGGTGGAGGATTCGCTGCCGCGCACGCTCGGCTGACCGCCCCGGCTGGGCACGCTATTTCCACCCGTAGCGATCTGCTGAAGGCGCACCACCCTCGGGCCGACCCTGCGGGGGGTGGCCTTGCGGAACTGGGCGCTGTCCATCTGCCCCGGCTGCTTCAGGCCGTTGCTGATCAGGATGCGGCGGCTGTCGTAGCTGAAAGGCACGGCACGGGTGGCAACCGACGCCGTGCCGGAGGGGAAGATGGCGCCGTAGGTGAGGGCCAGGGGGTCATTGCCGCCGCCATAGGCATGCTGATCGGGCAGGGGCTGGCGGTAGGAGGCGTAGAGGGTGATGTATTGGGGGGCACCCTCGAAGGGTGCGCTGAAGCGGAAAAGCTTGCGGTTGGAGCCCCAGCCCGCGCTTTCCTGGGCCTCTTCCCCGAGGTCGCGCAAGTAGGGCACCGTTTCTTCGCCGAACACCCGGGCGTATTCCATGCTGTTCACCAGCGCGTCCACCAGCCCCTTCAGCCCCTGGTCGCTGACGATGGCGAAGTGGTAGCGGAATTCTTCGATCGAGCTCAGCCCGCGGCCGAGGAAATGGCGGAAGGCCAGCTCCACCACCCGACTGTTGGAGAAGCGGCCATAGAACTGCTGGCGGTATTCCTTGCTGCGGCCCAGGGCCCGGACGAATTCCCGCATGGAGATCTGGCCCTGCCGACACTGGGTGGCTTCAACGGGGCACACCTCCTGGGAATACCCCTTGAGGATGTCGCGCTCGAACACCTGGCGATAGGCGGCGCGGATGATCTCGGCCTTCTCCCGGCCGGAGAGGCCAGGCTTCATTACAAACCGTTGGCGGCCCTCAGCGGCCAGGGCGTAGATCGCCGGTAGCTGGAGCCCCTGGTTGACCGGGCTGCCCAGCCGTTGCCGGGTGGAGGGCGTCGGCACCTCCAGCTCCTTGAGGAGCACGTTGAAGCACTCGATCACCAGGGAACGGGCTTCCGGTTCCCCTTTGAAAAGCTCGGCCGCAGCTGCTCGCATCTCCTGGAGGGCCACGTTGGTTGCCGCCAGGGAGCAGGCCTTCTCCAGCACATCCTTCAGCCCCCGGGTGTTGACGGCCAGGATGCTGGGATCGCCGGCCACCAGGGCGTAGCCCACATAGCGGAGGAACCAGGCCAGGTCGCGGATCGACTTCTTCATCCGCTCGGTGCCGTAAACACCAACGGAGATGGGGTTGAAGCCACTGGGCAGAACCACCCGCACGTCCGCGTCGCCGCTGGCCCCGTCGAGGAGACGGCTGATCACGTTGCCGCGCCCTTTCGTGGTGGCGGTGCCGCCCACGAAGGTTTGCACCGACCGCTGGAAGGCGGCCTGGTCGGCGGCCAGGGGAGTGCCCTCGCCCATGGCCGACGTGCCCAGGGGGGCATCGAGGTAGGAGAGGGGCGTGCCGCCCACAAAGATGCGGTTGGCGGCCCTGGCCACGATGGCGGAGGCATTGGCCGTGATCCTCTGGGCAGCCTCTACGCGGGTCTGACCGCTCTGGAAGAAGTTGATCAGGGTCTGCAGTTCCCCTCCGTCGGGGAAACGGTCCTGCTGCTCCGCCTGACGGACGCTGGAGAGGGGCAGGGTGTCGTAGAGCTGGGGATTGACCCTCGTGCTGCCGCTGCTGGCGGTCACAGTCATGAACGGGAGCGTGCCGGGCCTCGGCACGTTACGGCTGCCCCGTGGGCCCTCAGGGAGCACATGAACAAATGTTTGCAGCCGCCGGAGGGGCGACGCCAGCCATGAAGGAATCTGGAACGGCCGAGGGGTTGCCCATGCAGGATTCCGCGACGGATGCCGCCACGCCGGTGGTGAGCGCCTTTTACGACCGCTTCCCCTACCCCGGCGATCCCCTCCAGGATGGCCCACCCCCTGGGTACAACTGGCGCTGGTGCATCGACAGCGTGGTGGCTGCGGTCCGTGGGGTGTTGCCACCCCGTCCTCCGGGGGGTGGCCCAAGGACCTGGCGAGTGCTGGATGCGGGCTGCGGCACGGGGGTGAGCACCGACTATCTCTGCCATCTCAATCCCGGGTCCTCCGTGTTGGCGGTGGACATCAGCCCGGGGGCCCTGGAAGTGGCCCGCGAGCGACTGCGCCGCTCAGACGGGGCTGGGAAGGTGAAGGAATTGCGCGTGGAGCAGCGCAGCCTGCTCGACCTGGGCGATGAAGGCCCCTTCGATGCCATCAACTCGGTGGGGGTGCTCCACCATCTGGCCAGGCCGGAGGCCGGGCTTCGGGCCCTGGCGGAGCGGCTTGCCCCGGGGGGGCTGCTGCATCTGTTTCTCTATGCCGATGCGGGGCGCTGGGAGATCCACCACACCCAGAGGGCCCTGGGCCTGCTGGGGGTGGGCACCGGGGCCGAAGGGCTCCGGCTGGGCCGAAGCCTGTTGGCCGAACTGCCGCCCGAGAACAGGCTGCGGCGCCACCATGAGGAGCGTTGGGCTCTCGATACGGCGGCCGATGCCAACTTCGCCGACATGTATCTCCATCCCCAGGAGACCAGCTACACCCTGGAGGGTTTGTTGGGCTTCTTGGCCCAGGCCGATCTCCACTTTGCCGGTTTCTCCAATCCCGACGTGTGGGATCCGGTCCGTCTGCTCTCCGGGGAGTTGCTGGATCGGGCCCGGGCCCTGAGCCCGCGCCAGCAATGGGCTCTTGTGGAGGCGTTGGATCCGTCCATCAGCCATTTTGAGTTCTTCGTCAGCCGGGAGCCCATCACCCGCTTCGACTGGGGAGACGACAGCGCCCTGTTGGCAGCCGGAGGCGAGACGAACCGCTGTCTCTGGGGCTGGCCCGGAACGGACCTGCTGGATGCCGATCTCCGTCCCCTGGAGATTGAGCCGGCTGATGTGGTCTTGATGCAGGTCTGGGAGGCGGCCCCGGCCGGCACCCCTCTGGCTGCCCTACCCCTGGCCATGGGGGAGGGGGAACGGCTTGAGCGGGCGCGACGACTCATTCAGCGAAGGGTGCTGCTTCCGGTTGCCCCCTGATGTCTTTGGCCTCGAGCCCGCGTGATAAATTCCCAGCGCTCCATAAGGTCTTCTTCAGGTTGGCGGCTGCCCTTGCCACTCCTTCCAACGCCGACACACCATCGGCGGCGGAGGAACGGCTGGCCGACGTCCCTCCTGTAGACCCATCCATCCCTCCCGCGCCGGCCTCCCCGGTCATTGCTGATGGGATGGATCACTATCACCGCCTTCGACGGCGCCTGCTGGGGGCCACCACGGTGGCAGCGGCCCTGGCCGTTCCTGTAGTGGGTTTCGTCTTTGGTGTGTCGGCTGCCATGAGCGCCCTGATTGGCGCCCTCAGCGGCCTGCTCTATCTGGTTCTGCTCTCCCGAAGCGTTTCCCGCCTGGGTGCAAGCAGCAAATCCGTGAGCAAGGTTCAGCTCCTGGTCCCCATTGTGTTGGTGCTTGCAGCTGCCAAGCTGCCCCAGCTTCAACTGTTGCCAGCCCTGCTGGGTTTTCTGCTCTACAAACCGGCCCTTTTGGTTCAGGCCCTACTCGACGCCTGATCTCCACCTCGTCGACGTCCCATCGACGAGATGATCTCCGATCCGGATGTCTGTCCGGAGTTGTCCAATCCGATGGTTCCAATGCCTTTCGCGATGCCCTTGCTCCCCCTTGCCGCACTTGAGGTGGGGCAGCACTTTTACTGGATTCTGGGCAAGCTCAAGATCCATGGTCAGGTGTTCCTCAGCTCCTGGGTGGTGATCGGTGCCCTGCTTGCTCTGATCGTCTATGGCACCCGCCGCATGCAGAGGGAGCCGGCTGGTGTGCAAAACCTGCTGGAGTTCCTCTGGGATTACATCCGTGATCTCTCCCGAGAGCAGATCGGCGAAAAGGCCTATCGCGATTGGTTGCCGTTCATCGGCACCCTGTTCCTTTTCATCTTCGTCAGCAATTGGGGAGGGGCCCTTATCCCCTGGAAGCTGATCCACCTTCCCAGTGGCGAACTCGGTGCTCCGACAGCCGACATCAACACCACAATTGCCCTGGCCTTGCTGGTGTCTCTTGCCTACTTCTATGCAGGCCTCAGCAGAAAAGGTTTCCGCTACTTCGAGTATTACGTGGAACCCACCCCGATCATGCTTCCTTTCAAGATCGTGGAGGATTTCACCAAGCCCCTTTCCCTTTCTTTCCGTCTTTTCGGAAACATCCTGGCTGATGAACTTGTGGTGGCCGTTCTGGCCTTCCTTGTGCCTCTGATCGTGCCGCTTCCGGCCATGTTTCTCGGGCTTTTCACCAGTGCCATCCAGGCCCTGATCTTCGCCACTCTTGCCGCTTACTACATCGGTGAGGCTGTGCACGAGGAGCACCATTAGTCAGATTTCGCCTTCCGGCGCTCTGGCAAACTCTCAGCGCGCAGGTCCGGCTTTGCCCGGGCCCATCTCCCTCGGCTCTAATCCAGGAGATGCCCAGCCGCCAGGTTCCATCCGGTTCCACCCCGGCCTTTCAGGCCATGGCCAATAGGCCTCCAGCGACTCCCATCCCCCGTTACCCCATGGATTCCCTCACTGCCGCCGCCTCCGTTGTGGCTGCCGGTCTCGCCGTCGGCCTTGGTGCCATCGGTCCTGGCATTGGCCAGGGCACCGCAGCAGGCGGCGCTGTCGAAGGCATCGCCCGCCAGCCCGAAGCTGAAGGCAAGATCCGCGGCACCCTGCTGCTCTCCCTGGCCTTCATGGAAGCTCTCACCATCTATGGCCTGGTGGTGGCTCTTGTGCTGCTCTTCGCCAACCCCTTCGCCGGTTGAGCACGGCGTTGGAGGAATCGTGTTTCACGGTTCCTCCGGCCCATCAACCCTCACGATTTCGTCCACGCCGTTTCACCCGCGCCGCTCCATGACCAGCTGGCTATTGCTTGCCGAAGCCGGTGCCCAGGAGGGAGGTCTATTTGATCTCGATGCCACCCTGCCTTTGATGGCGCTACAGGTGGTGCTCCTCACCTTCATTCTCAATGCGCTCTTCTTCCGCCCGGTCGGCAAGGCCGTTGAGGAACGGGAGGGCTACATCAACACCAGCCGCGCAGAGGCCAAAAGCAAGCTGGCCCAGGCCGAGCGTCTCGAAGCCGACCTGAAGGCCCAGCTCAAAGGAGCCCGGCAGGAGGCACAGACCCTTGTGGTCGAAGCCGAGCAAGAGATGGATCGTCTTTACCGGGCAGCTCTGGCTGAAGCCACGGCTGCCGCGAATGCCTCCCGCGAAGAGGCCCGCCGCGAGATCGATGGCCAGCGTGACAACGCCAAAGCTCAACTTGAGCAACAGGCAAAAGCCCTCGGTCAGCAGATCATCTCCCGCTTGCTCCCCACCCCATGACCGCCTCCTTGCCCCAGCTCTTGGCCAGCCATGGCGGCTTCGGGCTGAACTTCAATCCCTTCGAAACCAACATCATCAACCTGGCGATCGTGATCGCTGGACTGGTGTGGTTTCTGAGGGGTTTCCTCGGCGGCATCCTCGAGCGGCGCCGTTCCGCCATCCTCACCGATCTCAAAGAGGCTGAGGAGCGTTTGACGTCTGCATCGTCCGCCTTGTCTGAGGTTCAAAAGGGTCTGGCGGATGCCCAAAAGAAGGCCGACCAGATCCGTGCGGACGGGAAGGCTCGTGCCGATGCCATCCGCTTGGAAAGCGAGCAGCGCACCATTGAAGAGATTGCCCGCATGAAGCAGGCAGCCTCTTCCGATCTGGCAAACGAGGCCTCCCGGGTCAGCGACCAGCTGCGGCGGGAAACGGCTCTGAAGGCCATTGAAGCGGCTCTCGCTGGCCTGTCCGGCAAGCTCGATGAGAAGGCCCAGGCCAAGCTCATCGACCAGTCCATCCAAACCCTGGGGAACAGCTGATGCCCCTCCTCAATGCCATCACCACCCCCTACGCCGACGCCTTCTTGCAGTTGGCGTCTGCGTCCGGGGAGACGGAACAGGTGATCACCCAGGCCCGCGACCTCCTCTCCGTTTGGAAGTCCTCTCCCGAACTCAGGGAGGCCATGATCTCCCCCGTTCTGGAGCCGGAGGCCAAGAAGCAGGCGCTGGTGGCCCTCTTTGGCAAGGACCTCAGCCCCACGTTCCTCAACCTGCTCAAGCTCCTCGCCGACCGACGTCGGATCGGGGTTCTCGACTCCGTTCTCGAACGGATGCTTGAGCTATACCGCGAACAGAACGGCATCGCCCTGGCCTCCATCACTGCCGCATCTCCCCTGAGCGATGACCAGCAGTCCCAGCTGGCAGAAAAGGTGAAGGCCGTGGCCGGCACCGACAAGGTAGAAATCGTCACCGCCGTCGATCCTTCCCTCATTGGTGGGTTCGTGCTGCGCGTCGGTTCCAAGGTGATCGATGCGAGCCTCCAGGGCCAGGTTCGCCGCCTCGGTCTGGCGCTGGCCTCCGCCGGCTAGCCCCCCCTCCTCCAACGCCCTCTCCTCCACTCCTCCGTTCCCCCCCAGGGACTTTCCAGCCATGGTTTCCATCCGCCCCGACGAGATCAGCGCGATCCTCAAACAGCAGATCGCCGACTACGACAGCTCGGTGTCCGTCAGCAATGTCGGCACCGTCCTCCAGGTGGGTGATGGCATCGCCCGCATTTATGGCCTGGAGCAGGTGATGGCCGGTGAATTGGTGCAGTTTGAAGACGGCACCGAAGGCATCGCCCTCAATCTTGAGGAAGACAACGTGGGTGTGGTGCTCATGGGCGAAGGCCTGGGCATTCAGGAGGGAAGCACAGTGAAGGCAACGGGCAAGATTGCCGCTGTGCCGGTGGGCGACGGCATGCTCGGCCGGGTGGTGAATTCTCTTGGTCAGCCCATCGATGGCAAGGGCGAGATTCCCTCTAGCGAAACGCGCCTGATTGAATCCATGGCGCCGGGCATCATCCAACGCAAGTCGGTGCATGAGCCCATGCAGACGGGCATCACTGCCATCGACGCCATGATCCCGATCGGCCGCGGCCAGCGGGAACTGATCATCGGCGACCGCCAAACCGGCAAAACCGCGATCGCGATCGACACGATCATCAACCAGAAGGGAGAAGACGTTGTTTGCGTGTACGTGGCCGTTGGCCAGAAAGCGGCCTCAGTGGCCAACGTGGTGGAGGTGCTGCGTGAGCGCGGCGCCCTCGATTACACCGTGATCGTGGCTGCGAGTGCCTCCGAGCCCGCCGCCCTGCAATACCTGGCTCCCTACACCGGTGCGGCGATCGCCGAGTCGTTCATGTACAAGGGCAAGGCCACCCTGGTGGTCTACGACGACCTCACAAAGCAGGCCCAGGCCTATCGCCAGATGTCGCTCCTTCTGCGCCGTCCCCCCGGTCGCGAGGCCTATCCAGGAGATGTTTTCTACTGCCACAGCCGTCTGCTCGAGCGGGCCGCGAAGCTTTCCGATGCGATGGGAAAGGGCTCGATGACTGCCCTGCCGATCATCGAAACCCAGGCGGGCGACGTGTCCGCCTACATCCCCACCAATGTGATCTCGATCACTGACGGCCAGGTCTTCCTGAGTTCCGACCTGTTCAACTCGGGTCTTCGCCCCGCCATCAACGTGGGCATCTCCGTGAGCCGGGTGGGTGGTGCCGCTCAAACCAAGGCCATCAAGAAAATTGCTGGCACTCTCAAGCTGGAGCTCGCCCAGTTCGATGAGCTGGCCGCCTTCTCCCAGTTCGCCTCTGATCTGGATGCCGCCACCCAGGCCCAGTTGGGCCGCGGCAAGCGATTGCGGGAGCTGCTCAAGCAGCCCCAGTTCAGCCCCCTCAACCTGGCGGAACAAGTGGCCGTGGTCTACGCCGGGGTTAAGGGCCTGATCGACGACGTGCCCGTGGACCAGGTCAGCCAATTTTGCCGCGAGCTCAGAGATTATCTGCGCACCAACAAGGCCGATTACATCACCGCCGTGATGGGCGAGAAGCAGCTCAGCGATGCTTCTGAGGCCACTCTGAAGGCAGCCATTGCTGAAGTGAAGGCCTCCATGCTGGCTGCGGCCTGAGTCACGAAATGGCAAACCTCAAGGAGATCCGCGACCGGATCAGCTCTGTCAAGAACACCCGCAAGATCACCGAGGCCATGCGCCTTGTGGCTGCTGCCAAGGTTCGCCGGGCCCAAGAGCAGGTGCTCCGCAGCCGCCCTTTCGCCGATCGGCTGGCGCGAGTGCTTCAGAACCTGGAAACGCGCATGTCCTTTGAAACGGCCGATTCCCCTCTGCTCAAGGGGAGGGCCGTCGACCGGGTCACCCTCCTGGCCGTCACGGGAGACCGGGGACTCTGCGGGGGCTACAACTCCTCAGTCATCAAGAAAACCGAACAGCGTTTTGCTGAGCTCCAGGCCCAGGGCCTGAACGTGGATCTGGTGCTGATGGGCCGCAAGGCCATCTCCTATTTCCAGAATCGGGCCGACAAATACACCATCCGAGCCACCTTCACCGGCCTCGAGCAGGTGCCGACGGCTAAGGATGCCAACCGGGTGGCCCGTGAGGTGCTGGCCGATTTCCTCTCCGACAGCACAGATCGGGTGGAGATCATTTACACCAAGTTCATTAACCTGGTGAGTTCGGCGCCGGTGGTGCAGACCCTTCTGCCCCTGGATCCCCAGGGCATCGCTAACCCGGAGGATGAGATCTTCCGCCTGGTCACCAAGGATGGTGAACTGGGGGTGGAAAAGGTTGCCATTGACAACACCCAGGCTCCCCTCGCACCTGATTTTGTGTTTGAGCAGAGCCCGGATCAATTGCTCAATGCCCTGCTGCCGCTCTATCTGGATAACCAGCTGTTGCGGTCTCTCCAGGAGGCTGCTGCTAGTGAGCTTGCCAGTCGGATGACCGCTATGAACAATGCCAGCGACAACGCCAAGGCTTTGGCCAAGACCCTTACCTTGGATTACAACAAGGCTCGCCAAGCGGCCATCACCCAGGAAATCTTGGAAGTGGTGGGCGGTTCCGCTGCAATGGCCTGATCCTTGCCATCGATAGACAAAAACTCAGCTGCTCAAACGTTGTTTGGGCAGCTTTTTTGTTGTCTGCACGGTGATCCCGACCATGGCGATACGCTTGATTCTTAAATCTGATTGTTCCCCGCGGATGGGCCTGGCCCTGCGTCTTGATCAGTCCCTGGCCCGTCTGAAGCGCCGGGTTCTGCTGCCCGTCGCCATCCTGGCGGTTCCCTGGGTTCAGGAATTGATCGATCAGCTGGTCTTTCGTGGCCGCTGGAATCTCCCCATGGTTTACGGCGGCCCCTGGTGGGGCCTGCTCACGGCACCCTTCAGCCACAGCGGTTTCGGCCATCTGATCAGCAACTCGATCTGGTTCCTGCCCCTCTCCTGGCTGGTGCTGTTGAAGGGCACCCGTGACTACTGGGCGGTCTGGATCTGTGTGCTGCTGCTGCAGATGCCCGTCTGGCTGCTCTGGCCGGCGGCCAGCCATGGGCTTTCGGGGGTGGTCTATGGATTGCTGGGCTATCTGCTGCTGATCGGTTGGTTGGAGAAGCGCCCCCTCTCGGTTCTGCTCTCCTTGGGCTGTGTGTTGGCCTATGGGGGGCTGCTGCCCGCGTTGCTGCCGTTTGCCAGCCCACCGGGGGTGAGCTGGATTGGCCATGCCGCGGGGTTTGCCGGTGGGCTCCTGGCGGCCTTGGCGGTGTATCGGGAGTGATGGGAAACTCGCTCTGCACCCGGTGCTCGATCTAGTTGCAGCCCTCCACCGAAACCCTATAGCTGAAACCGGTGGAGCCGGGCATGGTGCTGGAGCCCACCCGCACGTTCACTTGGCTCGTGCGTTTGCCCGGCACGGCAGGGAATGGGCCAAAAGCGCGGCTTTGCCCCGGATCAAGGGTGAGGTTTTCATTCACGACCTGCAGGTTGCTGCCGTCGGTGAACCTCAGAAACACCCCCACTGGGAAGACCCCCTGGCCGGTGGAGGCCGATTGGAAGTTGACGCGATAGCTGCTGAAGCTGCGGTCCACCGTGAAGTCGGTGTTCCAGTTGGTGCGGCCCACCAGCCGATCCGGGCTGATGCGCTTTTCCACCACCGGCACTCCGCCACCGCCGATGGGCATCAGGGAGCGGCACTGGGCTTGGGCGCCTTCGGCCCAAGAGCCGAACAAGAGTGTGGCGCTAACGGTGAGGGCCAGTGGGTGGTGAAAGCGGATGGGCATGGCAATCCGTTCAGGTCGATTGGCATTCGTTCAACCTATCTGGCCGGGTCTGCGCAATGCTCCAGAAGCCGCTCCCTTCCCTGCCCATGCCGCCCGCCGAGCGTTCTTCACCCCCTCCCATCGAACGTCCCCTGGGTGGCCTTGTCCTCCAGCCGCTCTTTCCGCTGGCCCTGGGCCAGGTGCAGCTCGCGCCCGATCCCCTGGAAACGGCAGTATTGCTGCAGGAGATCCTGAAGTTGCGGGGGGAGGCCACGGGCAATCCCCAGGAAGGGTGCGCGTGGACGGGGGATCTGCATGGTGCTGGCCATCTCCATCACCATCCCGCCTTCCAGCCCTTGCTGCGCCGGCTGGGCCTGGAGACGGCGGCCTATGTGGAGGCCCTTGGCTTCGATCGGCGCCAGCTGGCCCTGTTTTTGCAGCGAGCCTGGCCGGTGGTGAGCGAGGCGGGGCAGGGGATCGGACGCCATCACCACCCCAATGCCCACCTCAGCGCCATCTACTACCTCACCGGTGATGGCAGCGGGGCGGATGGCTGCCTGCGGCTTTGGCCGCCGCGCCAGGCCAATGAGCTGGTGCCGGGTCTGGCGGTGGGCCATGGCGGGCCGATTCGGCTGGAGCATCCCGGGGCCCAGGCCTGGAATGCGCCCTGGTGGGATGTGGCGCCCCGGGCGGGGCTGCTGGTGCTGTTCCCCGCTTCAGTGGATCATGGGGTGCTGGAGAACGACACGGCAGAGGAGCGGCGTGTGTCGATCGCCATGGATTTTTGCCTGACGGCACAGGCTCCGGGCGCCTCTGGAGCGGAGGAGGCGGAGTATTTGGCCCCTCACCCGGGCTCGTGGCTAGAGGTGGGGGAGCTGCAGCCGCCGGGCCCATGAAGCGAATCCCTTCCCTCCTTCTGGTGGTGGCAGCAGCGGCCCTGGCCCTGTCCGCCGCAGCTGCTCCCCCCGCGCCTGCTCCTTGGAATGATGGCCGGGTGCTGCTGCAGGGCTTCTATTGGGAGTCGTATCGCCATGGCAAGGCGCGCTTTCCGGAGTTTGGTCAGCAGCCCTGGTATGAGGTGGTGCGCAGCAAGGTGCCGGCGATTGCAGCGGGGCGCTTTGATCTGATCTGGCTGCCGCCCCCGGTGTATGCGGGGGAGGCCAGTGCGGGTTACAACCCGAAGGAGTATTTCCGGTTCGACAACAGCTACGGCAGCAAGGCGCAGCAGCAACAGTTGCTGCGGGCCCTGCTGGCCAAGGGGGTGGAGCCCATTGCCGATGTGGTGATCAATCACCGGGATGGCAACAAGGGTTGGGCCGATTTTCAGAATCCAGCTTGGGGCACCCAGGCGATCTGTGCTACCGATGAGGCGTTTACCAACCCCGCATCAGGGCTCACCCGAACGCCTGTAGCCCAGCGCGGCAAATGTGAAGATCCGGTGCCCTACCGGGCGGCGCGCACGTTTAACTACGAGAGCTTTCGCGACATCAACCACGGCGATGCCACCGTGCGCAACGACATCCTCCGTTATCTGCTGCAGCTGAAGGCCCTGGGCTATCGGGGCTGGCGCTACGACATGGTGCATGGCTACAGCGCCCGTTGGGTGGGCTGCTACAACGCCGTCACCCAGCCCACTTTTGCGGTGGGGGAATACGACTGGGACAAGCAGGGGGAGATGCGCGGCTGGATCTGGGCGACGGCCACCCAGCCTGCTGCAAAGGGTGCCGACCATCTGCGAAGCAGCACCGCTGTGTTTGATTTCCCGGGATTCTTTCGCGTGAAGGAAGCGATCACGGCCAGCCGCTATGGCGATCTCTACGCCTTCAACTTCGGCCCCGGCCTGATGGGTGATACCACCGATGGGATGCCGTGGAAGCAGAGGGCGGTGACGTTTGCCGAAAACCACGACACCGGCTATCGCACCAACGACGATGGCACTCCCCAGAGGGGCCATCAGTTCGACAGCTTCTCCAAGGGCTGGCAGGTGGAGCAGGCCTACGCCTACCTGCTGAGCCATCCGGGCGTGCCGAGTGTGTATTGGAAGCACTATTTCGAGTGGGGGGGTGATCTGCAGCGGAAGATTCAAGCCCTGATTAACGCTCGCAAGGTGGCTGGGGTGCATGCGGGCAGCGCCCTTTATGTGCAGCAGAATGCCCGCCAGGCGGGCGTGTATGCCGCTGCGGTGCAGGGGAGCAAGGGAATGCTCTACGTGCGCATCGGGGGTGATGACGGCAACTGGCAGCCCTCGCGCTCTGGCTACAGCAACGTTCGGGAGTACGGCCAGGGGCAGGGCTGGAAGGTGTGGGTGGGGCTGCCAGGCAACCCACCGCTGCAGCAGGCCCCGCTCGCGAGGGCCCTGCCGGCGCCGGGGCCATTGCAGCCGCTGCCTGCAGCGCTGCCGGCGATTTGTCGGAGCTGATCAGCGCACTAGGTTTGGGGCGGGGAAGCTCTGTTTTCTGAAGTAGTCAAGAGAGTTTCAGCCCCATTTTGGGTTCCGCATCATCAAATATCTCATGAGGCGGCTGAGGTGAATGCCAGTGTTACAGAGTGGCAGGAGTATCGGGTTGAAGAAGCGGCAACACCCTTGCAATCACCATCGCCATTACATCTGCGGTGACCCGCTCGATAAACTTCACTCTCCTCGAACGCCAGTTAAGGCTCTTGCTGCCCATGAGTGGCAGGCAAGGAGCTTGGGGTGGCGGACCTGCAACATTCATGCAACCTCAGCCGCATCTTCAACAATTGCGCCTCACAGATGCGCTCAATTGGAGACCCAAGGCTGAGATGACCTTCAAGATCGTGTCAAAACTTGGGCTCCGATCACCTGAGAGTGCTTTATACAGACTTTCCCGCGACAGTCCTGCCTCGCGTGCGACCTGGGTCATCCCCTTGGCACGAGCAATATCTCCCAATGCCTTTGCAATGAAAGCAGCATCCCCGTCTGCTTTCTGAATACAGGCCTCCAAATAGGCAGCCATTTCTTCAGGAGTCTCCAGAAACTCGGCAACGTCATAGGGTGCGGTCTTTGTCTCCATCATTCATCCTCCTTCAAGTTTCGTCGGACCAACTCAGACTTGCTCAGCCGACGACGTTGAGCCTGCGCTGTGAGCTGGGCATCAAGGGCCT
>JBBARZ010000010.1:0-34426 GCA_040399505.1 Cyanobium sp. | reverse complement strand
GTGATGGAGCAGCACTACCGCCGGATGCGCAAGGAGCTGGGGGTGTTGATGGCCTCCGATGGCCAGCCGGTGGGGGGTGTGTGGAACACCGACGCCGACAACCGCCAGACCCGGGCCCAGTTCCGCAAGGCCCAACCTGTGGTGCCAAAGGTGGTGGCTCCGGAAGCGGATCCAGTGGTGGTAGAGGCGGCGGAGCAAGTGGGGCGCCTGTTCCCCGACCATCCCGGCCGAGCCGGCGATCTCTGGCTGCCTGCGACACGGGCGGGGGCATTGGTCTGGCTGGAGCGCTTCGTGGCGGAGCGGCTTGCGGGCTTTGGCCCTTGGGAAGACCTGATGGTGGATGCCGAGCCCGTGCTGTTCCACTCCGTGCTCTCCCCCCTGCTCAACATTGGCTTGCTCACCCCACTTGAGTGCGTGAAGGCGGCGGAGGCGGCCTTGGCGGAGGGGCGGGCGCCCCTGGCTTCGGTGGAGGGGTTTGTGCGGCAAATCGTGGGTTGGCGGGAATTCATCCATGGCATGTACTGGCGCCACATGCCCGACTACCTGCAGGTGAATGCCCTCGACGCCCACCGCCACCTGCCCCGCTGGGCCTATACGGGGCAGACGGACATGCGCTGCGTGGCCCAGGCCATCGAGGCTGCGATTCGCCTCGGCTACAACCACCACATCCAGCGCTTGATGGTGCTGGGCAACTACTTCCTCCTGGGGGGCTATGCCCCCCAGGAGGTGCTGCGTTGGTTTGTAGAGATGTATGTGGATGCCTACGACTGGGTGATGGTGCCCAATGTCCTCGGCATGGTGCTCTATGCCGATGGAGGCTGGTTTGCGACCAAGCCTTACAGCGCCGGCCCCACCTACCTCGACAAGATGGGAGACCACTGTTCTCACTGCCATTATAACCCTAAGCTGAAGACTGGACCAAAGGCCTGTCCGTTTCAAGCCCTGTATTGGGCCTTCCACAGCCGCCACGCCGAACGCTTCCGCGGCCATCCCCGCATGGCGATGATGGTGCGCCAGGTGGATCGCATGGAACCCACCCTGATGGAGGCTTATGTCCGGGAAGCAGACCGCTTTTTAGAGGTGCAGGGGTGCTGAGACCGCAGTGATCATCACAAATACACCTCCTCCTCAGGGTAGCCAACGCGCTTACTTGTGCTTCGTCCGTAGAGGGCCGAAAGCAGCAGCAAGATCCCCAGCCGGCCCACAAACATCCCCACGATCAACACAAGTTGCCCCCACCGGTTCAATTGGCTGGTCACTCCCACATCCAGGCCCACGGTGCAGAAGGCCGACATGCAGGTGAAGAACTTCTCCAAAAAGCTGAAGCTGCCAGCCACCGTCTGCTCCCCGCCAGCCGTGGGCCCTAGCCCTAGCAAGAGGGTCATGCCCACCACAAAAAGCCCGGAGGCCACGGCCACCCCTACGGCTTTCAGGATCAGCTCTGGAGCGATGAGCCGCTTGCGGATCACCACTTCTTTGCGGTTATCGAGGGTGGAGCGCGTAGCGCCCAGCAGCAGGGCGAAGGTGGTCGTCTTGATGCCTCCCCCCGTTCCCCCCGGGCTGGCGCCGATGAACATCAGGCCGATCATCAACAGCAGGCCCGCATCCGAGAGGGTTTCCAGTGACAGCGGCACCGTGTTGAACCCAGCCGTGCGGGTGGTGATCGATTGAAACAGGGTCACCTGCAGCCGTTCCGGTAGCGACAGGCTGCTGATCACCCCATCGGGAGCAAATTGCTCCGTGAAAACCAGGCCAATGGCGCCAAGAGCAATCAGCAGCACGGTGCTCCGCAGCACCAGTCGGGTGTGCAAGCTCAGGTTGTGCAGCCGATGCAAACGAAATCGCTTCGACCACAAATCATTCGTCACCCGCCAGCCGATGCCGCCGATGACGATCAGGCTCCCGATTACCCCATTCACCACCGTGTTGCCCCGGTATCCCACCAGATTGTCGCTGAAGAGTCCAAAGCCCGCATTGTTGTAGGCGCTGATGCAATGAAACAGTGAGGCCCAGAGCCGCTCGGCCGGATTGCGAATGTCGGTGAAGCCAAAGCTGTAGAGGATCACCGTGCCCAGCCCCATGATCACTGCGGCGGTGAGCAGGATTGAATTAAACGTGGGTCCGATTCCGCCAACGCCGAATTCATCCAGGGCCCTGCCCCGATCCAGCCGATGACGCAAGCCCGATCGGCCCTGCACAAAGCCTTGCAAAAACGTGGTGATGGCCATCAATCCCAGCCCCCCTACCACGATCAGCCCCGCCAACACCATCTGACCCAACAGGGTGAGCTCCTTCCCCACATCAATAATGGACAGCCCCGTCACCGTGATGGCCGAGGTGACCGTGAACAGGGCCTCCCACAGACCGACGGAATCGGAGGAGCAGGCGGGTGTGGCGAGGATCAAGGTGCCGACCGTGATCACCAGCAGGCCGGTGACCACTGTGAACTGGGGAACGGTGAGGCGGCGCCGCCACTGATCCAGGCGGGCCATGGGTCTGGCCAGTACAGACGCAGGAGCCAAAGCACAGCAGGGGCAACGTTCCATATTTAATGCAGTGCCCTCGGCAAGCAACCGGTTTGGCGTCCAGCCCCTGGCGACATCACCTCCTGCTGGCAGGCGGTGGCCACACCCATGCTCTGGTGCTGCGCCGCTGGTGCATGCAACCCCGCTCACGCCCGCCGGCCACTCGCATCACCCTGGTGAGCCGCCACAGCAGCCTCTGTTATTCAGGGTTGGTGCCCAGTGTGATCGCTGGTCTCTCCGCTCCCGATTCCTGCCTGCTGGATCTCCGCCGCCTCTGCACCCTGGCGGAAGTGGCCTTTGTTCAGGATCAGATCCTGGGGCTGGATCCCGCTACCAGGCTCCTCCATCTTCAGGAGCGTCCCCCCCTGAATTTCGATCGCCTCAGCCTGGATGTTGGCTCCATCACCCCAGCGGACCCCGGGGAGGTGCCGGTGAAGCCCTTGGAATCCTTATTGGCTTGGATCGATGGCCACCCGCCCCATGCGCCTCGGGTTCGGGGGGGCGGCGCCTCGGCGGTGGAGGTGGCTCTGGCCCTGCGGGCCCAGGGCTTCCGCCCCGAATTGCTGCTGAGGGGCTCCGGCCTCCATCTCGGCTCCCTTGCCGCCAACCGGCGAGCTGAACAGCTCCTGGCGGAGGCCACCATCCCCGTTCACCGCAACGTGAGGGAAGGGGAGAGGGCCGATCTGTCCTGTATTGGCAGTCGGGCACCGCAGTGGCTGGCGGAATCAGGTCTGCCCGTGGATCCCAGCACCGGTCGGGTGCTCACAGAAGACACTCTGCAGGTTCTCCACCATCCGGAGCTCTTCGCCAGTGGCGACTGCGCCCTGGTGGCCTCCCACCCCCGGCCTCCTTCGGGCGTGTGGGCCGTGCGTGCGGCGCCCGTGCTGGCCACCAATATCTCCCGCAGCCTGGAGAAGCGCCCTCTGGTATCTTGGCGCCCCCAGCGTAGGGCTCTGCAGTTGCTCGGGGATGGGGGTGTGCGGGGCGGCCAGCCGCGAGCCCTCGCCGTTTGGGGCGGCCTGACCCTCGGGCCGGCCCGCTTGTTGTGGCAATGGAAGCGGCATCTCGATCAGGCGTTCATGAGGAGCTTTGCGGCTCTGCAGCCCATGGCACCGGTGGCCATGGCTTGCCGCGGTTGTGCAGCCAAACTCCCTGCCCGCCCCCTCCAGGCGGCTCTTTCCCGCCTCGCTCAATTGGATGGCTCTCCCCCTGCGGCTCCTGCGGCGGAGGATGCTCCCCTTCTGCGGGGGTTGCCCAGTGGGGAGCGACTGCTGCAAAGCGTGGATGGCTTTCCCGCCCTAGTGGCAGACGCTTGGCTCAATGGCCGCCTCACCACCCTCCACGCCTGCAGCGATCTCTGGGCCAGTGGCGCCAAGGTGGAGAGCGTTCAAGCCGTGGTCACCCTTCCCGTTGCGGTGGGATCCCTGCAGGAAGATCTTCTGTTTCACACCCTGGCGGGGGTGCGTTCCGTGATCGATCCCCTGGAGGCCCGCTTGCTCGGAGGCCACACCCTGGAGGCTCGTGATGGGGCGGGGCTCGCCCTCACCCTCACGGTGAATGGCTGGGCTCCCCCCGACCGCCAGTGGGCGAAGGGTCCCCTGCGGCCAGGCGATGCCCTCCTGCTGACCCGGCCCCTCGGCACTGGGGTGCTGTTCGCGGCCGCCATGGCCGGAGCTGCGAAGCCCGAATGGCTAGATGGGGCCCTGGCTGTGATGCAACAAAGCCAGGCGCCCCTTGTGGAGCTGTTGGCCTCCCACGGCTGCCACGCCTGCACTGATATCACGGGCTTCGGACTGTTGGGCCATCTCGGCGAGATGCTCGCCTGCCATTGCGCCGATTCCCCGTCGCCGCCTGTGGTGGTGGATCTCGACGCATCGGCCATCCCCGTGTTTCCAGGGGCCCTGGCCCTCTTGGCCGCAGGGCACGCCAGCACCCTGGCTCCAGCCAATCGGGAGGACCTCATGGCCCTCAGTGACCTGGTGTGCCTGCAGGCTCCGCACCTCCAGCGCGCAACCCTGGAGGCTCTAATCATTGATCCCCAAACCTGCGGTCCCCTGCTGGCGGCCCTGCCCGACACCCAGGCGCCTGGAGCGATCCAATCGCTTCAGGCCGCAGGATTTGGGCAGGCTGCGGTTATTGGTCGCGTTCGCCCTCTCCAAGGACATGGGCGGGCTTGACCAGCCCTTCCTGCAGCAGCAGTTCAGCACCCTCCTCAGCGGAGCGCTCCCCCAGATCCACCCTCGTCGCCCGATGGGCTGCGGTGTCATTGTCATAACACCTGTCGTAGTAGTCGAGCATCTGGCGGCAGGCATCCCCCATGTGCCCCTGGCGAATGGCCTCCACCGCAGCCGCGGTGCGCTGGGGGCCTAGGCGCTTGCGGATCCGCTCGGTGGCCTCCACCAGAGCCTCCCGGTCTTGGTGGCCATAGATCGCCACCAGATGGCGCAGCCGTGCCTCCTCGGGGCGCCGCACCTCCAGGAGAGGGGCGGCCTTCATCTGCCGCCACAACTCCCCCGGGATCCGGCACCGCCCCACCTGCGCGCTCTCGGCTTCCAACCAGATTTCATGAGCCGTGCGAAGCCGGAAAAGGGCTGCAGCAAGGCGATTCTCGAAGTGTTCACTGCTGGGCTGCTCCGGTTGTCCAAGCCCCCCGAAGCTGCTTCCACGGTGATGGGCCAGCCCCTCCAGATCCACCACAGCAACCCCCCTGGCAGCCAATGCCTGGAGCAACTCCGTCTTCCCAGCCCCCGTGCGCCCCCCCAGCAGGCGGATAGGCCAGGGTTGGGCCATGAAGGCCAGCACCCATTGCCGATAGGCCTTGTATCCCCCCTCCAGCAACACCACAGGCAGATCCAACGTGGAGGCCAACCAGGCCACGCTCGCGGAGCGCAGCCCACCCCTCCAGCAATGCAGCCGCAGAGGGGCAAGGGGATGCTGGGCCTGGGCAGCGGTCATGGCCTCCGCCAAAGATCCCATCCGGGGTCCCACCAGGGCGAGCCCTCGCTGCACAGCAAGCTGGCGGCCTGAATGTTTATAAATTGTCCCAACTTCCGCCCGTTCAGCATTGCTGAATAGGGGAAGATGAATCGCTCCAGGGATGTGTCCTTGTGTAAATTCTGCAGGAGAACGCACATCAATCACGGGCCCTTGCTGGGCCAAAAATTCCTCAACAGGCAGGGGGCTACTGTTCGCCACGGATGCTTTGGCCTGGCTTGGTTCTTGCGTCCATACAATCAAGGCTCATTTCCAGGGGCGTCCATGCATCGCAGAAGGGTTGTCAAGCTCATCTTGACGACCAGCCTGATGCCAGTGCTGAGCAGCCTGTTCACCGTGGCCGCCGGATCTGGGCCAGCCATCGCCGCCCCTTCCGGAGCCCCTGCTCCCACTCTGCGCCTCAGCGCCATCCCGGATCAAAACCCGGAAAAACTCAACCGGCTCTATCCCCTGGTGGCCAAAGTGCTCTCCAAGCAATTGGGGGTCAACGTGCGCTACGTGCCCATGGTCGACTATCCAGCGGCTGTGACAGCCTTCCGCACTGGTGATTTGGATCTGGTCTGGTTTGGTGGCCTCACGGGCGTGCAAGCACGGCTGCAGAAGCCTGGAGCAAAAGTGGTGGCCCAACGGGACATCGACGCCAACTTCCGCAGTGTGTTCATCGCCAATCCCACCAGCGGCTTGCAACCCTTTGTGCCCCAGAAGAGCTTGGTGGCCCTCAAGGGCAAGCGGTTCACCTTTGGCTCAGAAAGCTCCACCTCCGGCCGTCTGATGCCCCAGTGGTTTCTCGCCCAGGCGGGGGTGAAACCCAGAGACTTTGCCGGCGGTGCACCAGGCTTTAGCGGCAGTCATGATGCCACGATCGCCCTGGTGCAGAGCGGCGCTTATCAGGCGGGAGTGGTGAATGAGCAGGTCTGGAAGGCCAACCTGCGCAGTGGCAAGGCCAACCGCAACAAGGTGTTTGTGATCTGGAAAACCCCTGGCTACCCCGATTACCACTGGCTGGCCAAGCCTGATCTGGATCGGCGTTTTGGGCCCGGGTTCACCGCTCGCCTCCAGCGGGCGATCCTGGCCTGGCGTCAGAACGACCCTGATCAGAACAAGGTGCTCGAGCTCTTTGGCGCCCAGCAATTCACCACCGCCCATGCCGACGACTACAAGCGCATTGAGGAAGTGGGCCGGCAAGTGGGCTTGATTCGCTAAGCCATCCATGGAGCCCCGGCTCATCCTGGAGACCATCACCGTGCCTGGACGTGGCGGGCCCCGGTTGCAAGGGGTGAGTCTCGTGCTCCGGCCAGGGGAACGGGTGGCCTTGCTCGGCTCCAGCGGCGCTGGCAAAAGCACCTTGCTCTCTGTGGCCAACGGATTGCTCCCCCCCCAGGTTGGCCGAGTGCTGTGGGATGGCCAACCTCCCGCCTCCTCCCGACGGCGGCGGCGACATCAGCAAGCTCGCATCGGCACGTTGTGGCAGGAGTTGCGGCTGATTGAGGAGCTCACCGTTCAACAGAACCTCAACGCTGCCCGCCTAGCCCATTGGCCTTGGTACCGGGCCTGGCTCAACCTGTTGCTGCCGCTCGACACCCCAGCCAACCTGGAGGCCTTGGCTCAAGTGGATCTGGAACCCCATCTCCTTGCCGCTCCCGTGGCGGCCCTTTCCGGTGGGCAGCGCCAGCGGGTGGCCATTGCCAGGTTGCTCCGGCAGGATGCCAGTCTCTGGCTTCTGGATGAGCCCCTTGCCAGCCTGGATCCTCGCCGGGCCCGAGATGTGTTGCACCTGATCCTCGGCCTGGGAGAGGCCCCCCGAGCCCTCCTATTCAGCCTCCACCGCCCTGATCTGCTTGAGGGTTTCGACAGGGTGGTTGGGCTGCGTCAGGGCCGCCTCTGTTTCGACCTGCCAGCAGCCGCAGTGCAACAAACCCATCTTAGGGAGCTCTACGCAGGCAGCGACACCAGCCATGGCTGAAGCCCTCCGCTGGCGATCCTTCAGTCTGGCACTGCCATTGTGCATCCTTCTGCCGGCCTTGGTGCTGGTGCCACTGGCTTTCATCCTTCCCAGCCAGGTGCATGGCGGGGGAGTTGACCTGATCGGCCGTTTTTTCCTCGCCGCACTCCATCCCTCCTTTGATCCGATGGTGGTGAACTCGGCCCTCTCCGGCCTGGCCGTCACGCTGGCCATGGCGGTGCTGGGTTGGGCGATCAGCTTGTTGGGCGGGATCCTTCTGGGGCTGGCCAGTTCCCGCATTCTTTGGTCCACCACCGCTGGGCTGGGCTGGCCAGCGACGGGAATTCGCCGGCTGCTGGCCTTGCCCCGATCTATCCATGAATTGCTCTGGGGCCTGGCGCTGCTCCAGCTTTTGGGGTTACGGCCCGTGGTGGCGGTGGCGGCCATTGCCATCCCCTACAGCGCCCTGGTGGCCAGGGTGGTGGCCGACCTGGTGGATGGCCTGGAAACCACCCGCTTGGATGCCCTGCGCTCTGCAGGCGCCCCCGCCCCTGTCGCCCTGCTCACCGCCTTGGGACCTCCCCTTTTGCCAGGTCTGATGAGCTATGGCGGTTACCGCTTGGAATGTGCTCTGAGGAGCGCCACGCTCCTTGGGGTGTTTGGGTTGGGGGGCTTGGGCACCGAGTTGCGGCTCACTCTGCAATCGCTGCAGTTTCGCGAGCTTTGGATTGGGCTCTGGCTGCTCTTTGCCGCGATGCTTCTTCTGGAAGGGGCGCTGGCAGCGTTGCGCCGCCGGTGGTTGACGCCAAGGCGGTTGAGCCTCCCCGAGCCCGTTGTTACTCGCCAGGAACGGCGGCTGGAGTTGGCAGGGCAGGAAATGCTCCTGTTGGTTCTCGTGCTTCTGCCTCTCTGTTGGGTGTTGGCAAGCAGGTTGGAGGTCCGTTTGGGCGACCTCACTCGCCTACAGCCACTGCCACCGTTTGGGGTGCCCCAATGGCAGCAGGTGCTGGATCTCCCCTGGCCACTATTGGTGGGGAACACCATCCTGCTGACCTTTCTATCTGCAGCCCTGGCCATTGGCGTGGCTCCCCTTTCCTTGTTGGTGGCGGCCCCATGGCCCGCTGCCAGGTGGCTCTTGCGCATGGGTTGGGCCCTTGGTCGTCTCTGGCCCCCACCGCTGACGGCCCTGCTCTTGATGTTTGTGCTCCAGCCTGGGCTGCTCACGGCAGCCTTGGCACTCGGCTTCCACAATCTGGGCATCCTGGGCCGCCTACTGCTGGAGGGCGTCGAGGAGGTTCCCTCGGGTCCCAGGGAGGCCCTGGAACGCATGGGAAGCGGCTCCCGCTTGGGATTGCTCTATGGCTCCTTCAGTGCCGTGGCCCGCTCCTATCTGGCCTATGGCGCCTACAGGGCGGATGTGATGCTCCGCGAGACCGTCGTGGTGGGTCTGGTGGGGGCCACAGGGTTGGGCAGTTTGCTCCTGGAGAGCCTGACAGCTTTCGCCTGGGATCAACTCCTGGCCCTTGTAGTGGTGTATGCCACCCTCACTCTGCTGGGGGAGGAACTTTCCGATCGCCTGCGCCACCGCCTTCTGGGATCCACTCGAGCTCCACACCACCTTTCCAAGGTCTTAACCGACGTGTCGGTTGACGGATTCAAGATGGGTGAAAGCGCCCAGTCAGCCCGTGTCTCTCCTGAGCGACCTGCGACTTCTCCGTGAGGGAATGGTGGCTATGGAGCGGCAGGAGGCTCACACGCTGACGTCCATTGCAGCTCCTTTCGGCCTGAGCGCCCGCAACCTCCTTCATTTCATTGCGTTTCATCGCAGCAACCATCCAGGTTTGGTTATGGCCCTCAGGGAACGGGGGCTGAGCTCTCTCGAAGGGTGTGATCGCCATCTCGCAGCCTCCTTAGGGGCAGTGATCCGTGTGCTGGAGGACCTTGAGCACCAACCACCTCTTACCACTCCTGAACCTGATGGCCCCAGCCATCAGCAAAGCCTGGAGCTGCTCACCCACCACTGCCATGCTCTTTTTGGGTCTGCCGCCCAATCGGGAGCCCGGGTCATCATGGTGACCCTGCCTGGGGAAGCGGCCCACCATCCCACGTTGATTCAGGAGCTGGTGGAAGCTGGAATGGGCATTGCACGGATCAATTGCGCCCATGACGGACCTGAGATCTGGAGTCGGTGTATCGAGAGGGTGAGGTTGGCGAACCAGGAGACGGGACGCAGCTGCCGTGTGGCGATGGATTTGGCAGGGCCGAAGCTGCGCACGGGACCCCTTCCCCAGGAACCAGGCGTGGTGGATGCCCGGCCTCGCAGGGATCGATATGGGCGACTGATCTCCCCCGCTCGACTGTGGGCCGCTCCTTTGGATCCCTTCCCTTCCCCCGAGGCACGGAAACGCCTCTCCCAGGGAGAGACATTTGTGCCGATCCTGGAGGAAGGATGGGCCACACTGGAGCCAGGCCATCGCCTCCGGGGCCGGGATGCCTCAGGCCGTTTTCGCGAGCTCCAGGTGATGGAAATTGGCCCGCTGGGGATCAGGATGCGCTGCACCCAGCGCTGCCGTTTCATAGCTGGGCTTCGCTTTGTCCAGGAAGGAGGAGAAGGGTATGTCGAGATCGCAGACTTACCCCCGATTCCAGGTGAACGGGTTGTGCATGTTGGGGAGCTTCTGCGATTGACCGCTGCCATCTCGCAAGCCCAGGATGCCATTCCCTGTTCCTGCCCAGAGGTGTTTGCTTCCTTACGGGTGGGAGAGCCGGTGGTGTTTGACGAGGGGCGCATCCGGGGTGTCATTGAAGAGGTTGCTCCAGAGCAACTGGTGGTGGCCATCACCCAGGCCCGAACGCGTGGAGCTCGTCTGCGATCAGACAAGGGCATCAATCTGCCTGAGAGCACCGTGTCGCTTCCAGCGCTGACGGCAAAAGATGTGCAGGATCTGGCGTTTGCGGCAGACCATGCCGACATCATTAACTACTCATTTGTGCGCAACGAGACCGATATCGACGCCTTGCATGACCTCCTTGCCACTGGCAGCCAAGGTCAGGTCGCCCTTGTGCTGAAAATTGAAACCCGTCGAGCGTTTCTCAACCTTCCTCGCTTGCTGCTAAGCGCGATGCGCCACCCTTCTCCCCTGGGGGTGATGATTGCCCGAGGTGATTTAGCCATTGAATGCGGGTGGGAGGCCCTGGCTGAGATCCAAGAAGAGATCCTTCACCTCTGTGCAGCAGCCCATGTGCCATGCATCTGGGCCACTGAGGTGTTGGACACCATGGTTCGCCACGGCACACCGACGCGGGCTGAGATCACAGATGCGGCGATGGGGGCAAGGGCAGATGCCCTGATGTTGAACAAGGGGCCCAACATCACAGCCACGGTCCACACGTTGCGCGCCATCACCACCTGCATGGAAACCCATCTCCCGGAGCACGGTCACCATCAAGACCAATGGCTGGGCTGTCTGGCCTTTGCGCCGATGTGATGGGCGTCACCACCGTTTCCTTGTCTGGCAGGTTCTAATCCCAACAACTTCGTGCGCAGGGTCTCCCGTGATCCTCAGGGTCAGGCAAATCCTTCCTTCACTTGGAATCGTACTCATGCTCCAAGCCGCTTTCCTCGGGGTGATCTGGTTGCGACAGGTGGGATTGACAGCCAAACCTGTCCATGACCATTCCACTTCTCGACCCCTTTGGCTGTGAGCTCTTAAACCTCCCCGCAATCGGTAATTGCTATAGCTGTTGTAGGCCTCCCACTGTTTGTACCGCAGGCTTCCATGGCCTGCAAAACGTCTTTTCCTTCGCGAAGCACTCCGAACACCACATGTTTGCCATCAAGCCATGGGGTGACTGTGGTCGTTATGAAGAACTGGGAGCCGTTGGTGTTGGGCCCCGCATTGGCCATACTCAACAAGCCTGGTTGGTCGTGTTTGAGATTGAAGTTTTCATCTTTAAACTTCATCCCATAAATCGATTCTCCACCGGTGCCGTTTCCAGCTGTGAAATCACCTCCCTGGCACATGAAGTCCGGGATGATGCGATGGAAGGAAGAACCCTTGTAGCTGAGTGGTTTGCCACTGACTCCCGTTCCTTTTTCGCCCGTACAAAGGGCACGAAAATTTTCGGCTGTTTTCGGTACAGCATCGGCGAATAATTCGAAGGTCAATCGTCCCGCTGGTTTCCCGCCGATGCTGATATCAAAGAAAACGCGTGGGTTGTCAGTGGTCATGGATCTGTTCGTTGCTCTGCCCGATCATCGCGCACCATGGCGACATCAACCCTCCTGCGGGGTTAAATCCTGGCGAATTAGTTGCTGACCACATCGGCGTGCAACACATCCATCACGGCTAGCACCTTTTGGGTGTCCTCCTCGGGGAGCCCCAGGGTGCTGGCCAGGTTGCTCAGGATGTTTTTCTCATCTTCGGCCAGGGGCCCATCGGATCGCATGATCTCCACAGCTACCGCATAGGCCGTGGCTCTCTGGCGGGGATTGAGTGCTTCCGCCGACTCCACCATTAAATGCTGGGCCCCTTTCTGACGCATATCACGCAGCAGGCGGTCCATGAGTTGAACCATCCCCGCATCCCCATAATCACAAAAGGGGTGGCGGTAATCCAGGGCGTGGCGAAGGGCCCTCGACCCTGCCATGCTCAACACCCCATCCCAGGAGACGGCGGCCAGGGCGATGGCCGCGAATGCGCTCGGTGCATCAAGGGTTTGGCTGGAAGGAATAGGAGCGGTCATGGCGTTGAGTGTCATAAAGGCAGATTTGCACTTGACACTCACGCAAATGGTTCCAGGGGAGCAATTGTGGTAACAACTTCAACAAATTTTGGGAATTGAGTACCCACGCATAGGATCTCCATGATTCAGGCTGAGTGGGGTCGTGTTTTGAAATGGAGACAGGTGCTGCAAGGACCCTGGGGCAGCACTGCGCAGCGCAGCAACGGGCTATGGGCATTAAACACACAGTCAGGGTTGCCGATCACCCATTGGCCGTTCCACCATTCAGAATCTGAAGGTTGTTCCTGTTGCTTGACCTCCAGAGCGATCGAGGAAAGCTGGTAGCGACCTGCACGAAAGGCGTAGCGATGACGCCGCAATAAAACCAAAAAGGAGCCAAAGCCCCAATCCAGCCAGAGGCCCGGATGGGGGATGGTTTGCCATTCGGGAACCTCAACCCGGGCAATGATGCGCTGAGATGCAGCCAAGCGAAGTTCCACCTGCATGGGACAACAGAGCGACGTGGCTGATCCAACCATCCTAAAAAGGGATTCATTCCCATCTGCAGACCCCATGGATTTCCGGGTTCGCCTCGTCCATGCAGATGGGAACCAGCGAGTCGTCCTTGTCGAGGCCTTTGAGGGAGATCGTCTTGTCGGTTCTGCTCTTGGTGAAGCCCCCAGTGCCGAGGAGGCAGAAGATCGGGCCCGAGGGCGCTTGCAACAGCGTCTTCATCTTCCCAAGGCACAGCCCATAGGGCCTAGCTCTCTTCCCACCCCACCCCCCACCGCCGGTGTGCCGGAATCCCTTCCACCGTTACAGGAGGAGATCCAGGGTGCACCCGTGGATCCGGAGGATTGGAGTGCGGATCTCTCGCAGCTGGATCTGCTCTTGCGCCAGTTGGGCTGGGGAAAGGAGGAGGAGCGGGTGTATCTGCAGCGTCTGTTTGGCCATCCGAATCGAAGTCGGCTCACCCGTTACGGCGACTTACTGATGCTTCGACGGGCCCTTGAGGGCCTGAGCGCCGGGGCCCAGCCAGCCAGTGCTCCACTGCCCATGAGGCGGTCTGATCTGTTGTCTCAGTGCGATTGGCTCCTGCAGCGTTTGGGATGGTCAACGGATCAGGCCCGCCAGGCCTTGGAACAACATTTTGCCGCTTCAAGCCGGTTGCATCTGAGCGATGAGCAGTTGTTGGCCTTCAATTTGCACCTGGAAGGGGAGCTGTTAGGTCCACTCCAGCCGAGCTGACGCCAGGTCCTTCCGTAAACTCGGATCTCACTGCATGGACTGACGGCACCATGGCCATCCCAATCGGCATTAACGGTTTTGGCCGCATCGGTAGGTTGGTTTTTCGGCGCGCCTGCGAATCCACCGACGTTGAAGTGGTGGCAATTAACGACTTAATTGATGTCGACTACATTGCATACATGCTGCGTTACGACTCTACCCATGGTCGTTTCAAAGGCGATGTGGCTGTGCAGAATGGAGCGCTTGTTGTCAATGGTCGGCACATTCGAATCACGGCTGAGCGCGACCCGGCAAATCTCCAATGGGATCAGGCTGGTGTGCATACGGTTCTGGAGTCCACTGGTTTTTTCCTAACCGATTCCCTGGCCCGCAAGCACCTTGCTTCAGGGGCAACAAAGGTCGTTCTTTCGGCTCCTTCCAAAGACGAAACACCAATGTTTGTGATGGGAGTAAACCATCTCACATATGCCGGTCAAGATATTGTTTCCAATGCCTCCTGCACCACAAACTGTCTGGCACCGATGGCCAAGGTGGTTCATGAGACATTTGGTATAGCCAGCGGCTTGATGACCACGGTTCATGCCACCACAGCCACTCAGAAGACCGTTGACGGACCATCGGTTAAGGATTGGCGTGGGGGCCGAGGGGCTGCTCAAAACATTATCCCCTCCAGCACCGGGGCAGCGAAGGCTGTCGGCAAGGTGATTCCTGCCCTGAATGGCAAGCTCACCGGGATGGCCTTCAGAGTTCCTACTCCGAATGTTTCCGTTGTCGACCTGACGGTCAATCTGGAGCGTGGAGCAACCTATGAGGAGATGAAGGCGGCCATGAAAGCGGCGTCTCTTGGAGACCTCTCAGGCATTCTTGGCTACACCGAGGATGACGTGGTTTCTACAGATTTTCTTGGCGAAACATGCACTTGTATTTTTGATGCAGGGGCTGGAATGGCACTTACAGATAAATTCATGAAGCTTGTGGCTTGGTATGATAACGAGTGGGGATATTCAAGCAAGTGCATTGATTTGATTCGTTATATCAACCATTAGGCTAGGCAGCCTTGCACTCTTTTGCTAGGTGATATCCTACAATGGATGGATAATCTTGGGCAGTATAAGCCTCTATCTCTAATACCTTTTCCCATTGACTTGCATCCGAGTAAACTGGATCATCGAGCTTTTTGAGAATCTCGTTACGGTTCTCAGCGTTGATGCCTAGGGGTTCCGGTTTGGAATTCAACGTCCCAGCCTTGCAACTTTGTGCCACGTGGGTGGCTTCATGACTGAGAACCCTTAGAAAATCGACGGTTCCTTTTTGAATGATCTTTGGCTGAATTCTAAGGATGCTGGCTCTGTGGTCCCACTCCGCAGCGGCACCTTCCTTAAGTGTGGGCTCGATAATGACTTTTGCGCCGGCGAGTTTGAGGGCTTGCAGAAGTTCAGTGATGTGTTGCCGCTCTTGTTGATAGGTTGGCGGTGATTTGATTATGCGCTGAAGTTCAGCAACGGAAAGATCAGGCTCTCCCTCGCGACGTTTGTAGAGATAACGTGTTGAACCATCTGCCAGGAATTCTTCTTGAGGGCGCCATTGGAGATCGGCCACTTCCAACTGTGAAATGAGATCCTCAGGCTTTAGGTTGGATGCAATTCTTAAATCAGAATCAACGGGGGGCAAGCTCTCTTGAAGGCCCTTGGAAATTCTTTTTTGATGGAGATCATTAGTGAAAAAATGGATCAGATCGGGAATGGTGATGAGAGCCATCCCCGCACTTGCCAGGCCAACAGCCCAAATGTATCCCTTTTTGAGCTTAGATACCTTGATGAGTTGCCTATTGCAACGTGTGCAAAGTGGCTTTGAAACACTTTTAGCTTTGTAGCGAACTGGCAAGCAGTCGCAAGCTGGACATTGATAGAGAACCACGTTGATCAACACCCTGCCCGATTGTGCCATACCTTCAAGGCTTTGGCGCGTGGGGGTTCATCACGGGTTTGAGGAAGACTTGCGAGGATCGGGACACCGTGGCGTCATGTTCCATGCCCCTCTCAGCCCTGGTGCGACAGCTCAAGGCAGCACCGCTGACCGCAGAGGTTCTGGATCGCGCCCGACGCCCTGATCGGCTGCTGCTCAGGGGAGGAGGAAGGGGGGCCCGATCCCTCGTTGTCAGTGCCCTGGCCCGTTGTGCAGAGGCCCCTCTCCTGGTGATCGTTCCCACCCTTGAGGAGGCGGGCCGATGGGCCGCCTTGCTGGAGATCATGGGGTGGAGCAGCCAGCTCTATCCCACCAGTGAGGGGTCGCCCTACGAACCCTTTGATCCCACCACGGAGATCACCTGGGGGCAGATGCAGGTGATCAGCGAGCTCCTGCAAGGCTCGCCCATGGCGGTGGTAGCCACCGAACGGGCCCTTCAGCCCCACCTCCCTCCCCGTCATGTGGTTGCCGCCGGTTGCAGCACCCTCCGGAAGGGGGAAGTGGAGAGCCTCGAGGCCTTGGCCCATATCCTCACTCGCTTGGGATATGAGCGGGTGACTTCGGTTGAACAGGAAG
The DNA here is from genome assembly GCA_040399505.1 of Cyanobium sp. GTDB lineage: Bacteria > Cyanobacteriota > Cyanobacteriia > PCC-6307 > Cyanobiaceae > Cyanobium. The sequence goes on along the minus strand of JBBARZ010000010.1, from coordinate 18,451 downwards.
GCACCTGGAGCCGCCGCGGCGACATCTTGGATGTGTTTCCCGTTAGTGCCGAACTGCCGGTGCGCCTGGAGTTCTTTGGAGATGAGTTAGAAAAACTTCGCGAATTTGATCCGGCAACTCAACGCTCCTTGGATGCCATTGAGCAGGTGTTGCTGATGCCCACCAGCTTCACCACTCTGGTGGCCGATGCCCTCAGGGATACTGCCCTGCCAGGATTGGAGGGCCTGCTTGGTGATCAAGGCTTTGCCAGCCTGGTGGAGGGCGGCACCCCAGAAGGTCTGCGGCGCCTGCTGGGTGTGGTGTGGGAACAGCCGGCCAGCTTGTTGGATTACCTCGCCCCCAACACCCTGATTGCCGTCGATGAGCGCCGCCAATGTTTGGCCCATGGTCAGCAGTGGTTCGATCATGCCTCCGACCATCAAAAGGAGATCTGGGCAGATTTAAAGGCCACTGCTGCACCCCACCCCCTACCCATTCTTCTGCCCACCGGACTTCATCTTTCTCCAAACGAGGCCTTGGCGAGAGTGGAGGCGTTCCTCGGTGTGGATCTCGCGGAGCTGCTTCAGCGGGATGATGCAGTCAATCAATTTGACCTGGCAGCACGCCCAGTCCCGGCTCATCCAAATGTCTTTGGCAGGTTGGCGGACACCGTGCGCGGCTTCCTCAAGGATCAGCAGCAGGTGTGGTTGCTTTCGGCCCAGCCCACCCGCGCTGTTGCCCTCCTGGAGGAGCATGACTGCATCTGCCGCTTTGTGCCCAATCCCGGGGATTTTCCGGCCATTGAGCGTCTCCTAGCGCAAAACACACCCGTAGCTTTGAAAAGCCGCGGAACGGCAGAGCTGGAGGGGGTTCAGTTGCCTGCTTGGAAGCAGGTGTTGATGACGGACCGGGAATTCTTTGGCCAGCACAGCCTGGCGGCAACGGGCTTTGTTCGCCGGCGCCGAAGGGCCGCCAGCCGAACGGTGGATCCCAACCGCATGGTGCCCGGGGATTTCGTGGTCCATCGCAACCACGGGGTGGGTCGTTTTCTCAAGCTCGAGAAGCTGGCCATCGGCGGTGAGGCTCGCGACTACCTCGTTGTTCAGTATGCGGATGGTCTGCTGCGGGTGGCGGCAGATCAATTGGGGAGTCTAGGGCGTTTTCGGGCAACGGGGGACAGCCTCCCCGAGCTGAACCGCATGGGTGGAACAGCCTGGCAGCGCACTAAGGAGAGGGCCGCCAAAGCCATCCGCAAAGTGGCGATGGACCTGGTGAAGCTGTATGCCGAGCGCCACAAGATCCAGGGATTCGCCTTTCCCCCCGATGGCCCCTGGCAAGGAGAATTGGAAGATTCTTTCCCTTACGACCCCACTCCTGATCAGCTGAAGGCCATTGCCGACGTCAAGAGTGATATGGAGCGACCCCAGCCCATGGATCGCTTGGTCTGCGGGGATGTGGGGTTTGGCAAGACCGAGGTGGCCATCCGGGCCATCTTCAAAGCTGTCACCGCCGGAAAGCAGGTGGCCATGCTGGCGCCTACCACCGTTTTGGCTCAACAGCACTGGCGCACCCTCTCGGAGCGCTATGCCCCCTATCCCCTCAAGGTGGCCTTGCTCAACCGTTTTCGCACAACCAATGAACGTAAGGCCATTCAAGAAGGCTTGGCCTCAGGCCAGGTAGATGTGGTGGTGGGCACCCATCAGCTGCTCGGCAAAAGCACCACATTCAAGGATCTAGGCCTGCTTGTGGTGGATGAGGAGCAGCGGTTTGGTGTGCAGCAAAAGGAAAAAATCAAGGCCTTGCGGAAGGATGTGGATGTGCTCACCCTCAGCGCCACCCCGATCCCCCGCACGTTGTACATGAGCCTGTCCGGGGTTCGGGAAATGAGCCTGATCACCACTCCCCCTCCCCTTCGCAGACCCATCCGAACCCATCTGGCGGCTTTTGATGAGGAGGCGGTTCGCAGTGCCGTTCGCCAGGAGTTGGATCGGGGTGGGCAAGTGTTTTATGTGGTTCCCAGAGTAGAGGGTATTGAGGAGGGGGCAGAACGACTCCGTTCCATGTTGCCCGGCATGCGACTGATCACGGCTCACGGTCAGATGCCTGAGGGTGAGCTGGAAAGCGCCATGGTGGCCTTCAACAGTGGCGAAGCGGATGTAATGCTCTGCACCACCATCATTGAAAGCGGTCTGGATATCCCCAGAGTGAACACCATATTGGTGGAAGATGCCCAGAAATTTGGCCTCGCCCAGCTCTACCAACTTCGGGGTAGGGTCGGCCGCAGTGGTATCCAGGCCCATGCCTGGTTATTTTATCCAGGCGAGGCCTCGCTCAGCGATGGGGCTCGTCAGCGACTAAGAGCGATCCAGGAGTTTGCCCAACTCGGGTCGGGCTATCAATTAGCCATGCGCGACATGGAAATTCGCGGTGTGGGCAATTTGCTGGGGGTCGAGCAGAGTGGCCAGATGGAGACCATTGGTTTTGACCTCTACATGGATATGCTCCAGGAGTGTCTGGCTGAGCTGCAGGGTCAGGACATCCCCAGCGTGGATGACACTCAGGTGGATCTCCAGCTGACAGCGTTCATCCCAGCCGAATGGATCAGTGACAACGATGAAAAGGTGGCAGCCTATCGGGCGGCTGCCCAGTGTGAGACCAAAATGGCCTTGCTCGAGCTGGCAGCGGGGTGGACGGACCGTTTCGGCCCGATCCCTGGACCCGTGCAGAGCTTGCTCCGGCTTTTGGAGTTGAAACTGCTGGCCAAGCGCTGTGGGGTCTCGCGGATCAAACCGGAAAAGCCCAACATCCTCCTGGAAACTCCGATGGAAGAACCGGCCTTCCGTCTACTGCGCCAGGGTCTGCCCACCCATCTTCACGGCCGGTTGGTGTACCAGGCAGGCTCCGCTGGGGCGGCGAAGATCGTGGCTCGAGGCCTGGGTGCCCTTCCTGTGGACAAACAGGTGGAAGAGCTCATGGAATGGCTTGGAAAAATGGCAGCCCAGATTCCATCTCCGGATGTGACGGCTCACGATCAGGCAGATGGCCAAGGCACGAAGGCAGCCGCGGCGCTGCTCGTAGTTTGAAGGCCTGCAGCTGCCTATCGCGCGAGCCTGCGGGCCAGCCGTTCCGCGCTCAGCATGGCCCCCTCCACCCGTCCAAAGCCAGGGCCCGCCATGAAGTCTCCGCAAAATCCCAGCTGGAGTTCCTCATTCCAGCAGAGTTCCTCGGGGAGAGCCGGCTGCAAGGGGAAAGCGGCTCCCCATCGCATCAACTGCCGATCGTTTTGGCCAGGGGTTTGGGGAGGCAACCAGGGGCTCAGCACATCCATCAACGACGCATGCAAGGCCTCGATCACCACCTTTTCCTGCTCCTCAGTAGGAGTAAGGCCCAACTGACGAGCCATCGCTGATCGGGATCCATAGATGCCGATATGTTCCGCGGCAAAAATGGCATTGGAGTGGGCCACGATCGCGCAGGATCCGTCCTGCTGTGGCTGGATACAGACCCGCCAAAGCCCCCAGCGTTGTTGGGCGGCTGGTTCAAAGGCCAGCAGCCGAAAGGGCAGCGCGAGCCAATCGGCCGCTTGATCAGGGGAAAGCCGAAGCAAGAGAGAGCTACGGGCCTCAAATCGCAAGCTGGCAATGGACGCCAGAGCGTGGTTCAGCGCAGGGTTTTGGATCCTCTCGGCCAGCTCCTGCAACGGAGGGGTTGACCAGCCAAAGGTCAGTCGGCTGCGGGGGTGGGCCAGAAGGGTTCCGGTGAGAACGAGAGCTGCGCTTTCAGCGAGCACGTCCCCTTCTGTGTCTTTCAGCAGCCAGCGATCGCGATGGCGCTCAAGGCTGCGAATCAAGGTGTTGTAGCTGGTGGTCAGCTGGCCATGCCCTTGATGCAGCAGCCCTTCACAGATCTGCTCCATCCCGGGCGCCCCCTGGAAACAGCGGCCGTCCAGCAGGGGATCCTGCCCTTGGTGGGGGTGAAGCTCAGCGATTTCGTTAATCACGGCCATCTCCCCTGTCCATGGTTCCACCCACCCTTGCTGCAAGAGGGGGGAGAGCACCTCTGGAGCTGGAGAGGAGCGGATGTTGAACAAGTTGGCCCCATGGTTGATCCTCAGGCTCGGATCCTGTCTGGACCGTCTCGTTGCCGTTCGTCCCCCTGGTCCCCTGCCAGCTTCCCAAATGCCGATGGATGCCCCGTCCCATCCGTTACGGCGCAATTCAGCTGCCAGGGCGCAACCGGCAACACCGGCACCGATAATGGCCAAGCCAAACGACCGTTGATCAGAAGTTAAGACTTTTGAAGGACTGCGTTGGCGACTTGAGATCGGTCTTTGGGACAAACCTGATTGAGATCTGCTTATAGACTAGCTTCCAGAAACCTACTTAACATGGCAACAGGAATTTCAATATCGTTCTTTGCATTGATGCTTGGGACGACCGCAAAACTATAATGACCCTCACGCAGACCTACAAGTTGAAAAAAGTCGGGTCGAATGCCATGACCCTCCTGAAAGATTTCTAATACCTGGCATCCTGGAGTGAGATACATCAGATTCGTCAAGGCTGCCCCATGGGCCGAGATCACATGAGTGGCATGCTGAAACCGAAGGATTTGCAGCTGTAAGGGCATCTTGTCAAGTTGGAGAAGTTCAAAACCATGGCGGGAAAGATGGGTCATGATACCTTCCTCATTCCTTACTTGCCGAAGATGTGCATTGCCACGAGAAACATAGATTCGTTTGCTAAATCTCTGGCTTTCAAAATCTCTTCTAGCCCCTGTAATTAGTCTCTGTGAGAGTGCAGAGATGGCTGATGGGCTCAATGCATCAAAGTGACCTGTTGGGCTGCGGCGGGTGTGACGGTGGGAGAAACTTGTGATCAATCTCTCAAAACTCCACCCCACGTTCCCCTGGGCAGCAGGGGGGATTCGGATCAGTTGCGCCGAAGGAATATCCAGGAAGGTCAGCGAATCCCTTTGCCAGGTGGTCAGGGTTTGAGGAACGACGACCTTGAATGCATCTCCTGCGATCCTGCTATATGCTTCTGCGGCCAGGATCCGTGGAAGTGCGTCAAGGAACCAGTGAAAGTAGTTCGGTTTGATATTAAGGTAGTCAATGAGTACACAGACAGTATCCTCGATGGGTGCGAGGGGCCCCTTTAGATATCGCCAGATCAGGGAGCCCGTTTCTTTTGCATTGAGAATCCGAAATGGGATGGTCTCCTTAATGATGGCCAGATGGCGTTCTAAACCAATCCAGTCTGGCCCGATGCAACTGGCCTGAGGGGATACTTTTACATATCCCTCAGGAATAATGAATGGCTGGCAATAAATATCTAGACGTTCCAGTGGCAAATTCCACAAATTCCTCATATTAATGGCGTAGTTTAATTCCTTGCTCGCACTCAACTTAAGTTTTCTTCCCAATGTTTGGATCCTCCTAGGGCCGTCATGGCATTGGCGCTGTCCCGCAATGCCTTTTTGGGCCTCTCAAAAGGTGAATAGTAACCTTATCGGATCGGATGGATGCCCATCACTTCTGGAGGCTCAGTACTTTTGAGCTAGGACCTGTTCGCCAATGGTGGAGCGATCCGGCAGCTGTTCTCCAGCGATCAATTCCTCCGCTGCCACCCATTCACTTTCTTCCAAGCCACCAGGGGTTCGCATGATCACTTCGACTTCACACTCCCGAGGACAGTGAAATGTCAGCAACTCAAAGGGAAAAACTACCCTTTCGAGATAAAAGGTGGATTGACCACGGGCACGGAGAATAATGATTCTGTCCGTGCAGTTGCGATAACTGCAGAGGATTGAGGTTTGTGTGTTCACGGCTTATGTCTGTGTCAACAGTATCAAGACAGATTTTCCAATGAGATTCAGTCTCGTCTGCGACGGTTCTAAGATTTAGGCTGATTTACCCATCAGCTCCGTCTGAGCCATGGAGGAGCACCTGAAAACCACTCACCCAAGTCATCGTTCTTGGGATCAAAAGCACCTTTAGGTCCAACTTCACCAATATTCATGTCAGCAAGAAAACGATCGAGGCCTGGCTTGGGGAGGCCTTCTAGTTGTTTCCGCTGAGCCTGCTTCAACCAGCCCCATACAGAAGGATCTCGATCTGCGAACTTCTGCACAACGATGCGTTCGTTAAGGCTTACAGGTTCTGAGTTGGCAATCCTCTCGATGATGTTCTGAAGCCTGAGGCGAGTGCTTGGGGTAAGCATCTGGGCCGGACTGGAAAAAACATCTCATATTGCTAGCGAAATCACCCAGTCTAAAAGTGGCGAACCACACCAAACCCTTCAGTATGTCAGCACTTCCCCTTCCTTCATTCCTTACTGCAAGGCAGCATGATGAGAATCCACGGCCAACTTCACGGGATGTGATGGGATGGGTTCACTCCTTTTCGAGGTGTTGCCCTGTCTCCTTGGAGGGATGCTGCTCGGTTGGAGGTGGCCCGCTTTGCCGAGCTGGCTGGCTCCCCTTTTGGTTCGCTGGGGGGTGCCCTTGAGCGTGGCTGCCCTCCTCTTGCGATCCAGCCTGTCGTTCAGCCTTTTGAAGGTAGCCATCGTGGCCCTTTTGGTGCCGTTGCTGAGTTTGGGGGTTTTGCTGGGTGTTGCCCCTTTTCGCCATCGTTTGAGGGAACCCGTGTTGATCCTGGGCGCTGCTGTTGGGAATACGGGTTATTGGGGACTGCCCGTGGCCCTCGCTCTCATGCCACCATCCGCCATGGCCGCCGCTGTGGTCTACGACGTTGCCGGGACCCTCATCACCTGGTCTGCGGGGCCATTGATTTTGTTGGGTGCCCAAGGGGGGCAAGCCAGGCCTTTCAGCACCCTCTTTGCCAGCCCGGCTATGCAAGGCCTCTTCCTAGCCCTTCTCATTCAGCTCTCCCCCTGGACGGACCCATTGGCTTCCATTCTTTGGTGGCCTGCGCGGGCTGTGTTGGTCATCGCCCTTGGTGTGTTGGGTATGCGTCTCGGTCTCATCCTGCGCCATCGTTCTTTCCCCCTTCCTCCTGGGCTTCCCTACGCATTGGCTTTCAAGCTTTTTGTGATTCCGATTCTGGTCGGGCTGCTTGGCAAAGCGTTGGCTTTATCCGCCCTGGATCGTCAAGCTCTGGTGTTGCAAGGAGCAGCTCCTACGGCTCTTTCCGTGCTCCTGATGGCTGAGGCCAATCAGGAAGCGGAGCCAGTGGCCTCCGCGCTTGTGATCTCCAGCACGTTGGCTGCCATGGTGACTGTTCCCCTGTGGTGGGGATTCATCCAGTGAGCCCCCCGAGGTCGCGGTTCCATGAGACTTCCTCTTTGGCCAGTGGTTTTTTGGCTCCTTGTCTTTCTCTTCCTGACCCGGTCTGAACTGCTTGCGGATCCCCTTGACGGCCCTCGGGCGCTGATCCAGGAGCGAGGCACCCTTTTGCCACCAGGCCGACTCACGGGCGGGGCGCAAGTCCCCCTGGAGCGAGCGGAAGGCGGGGACACCCCAGTGCTCACGTTCCGCTCCGATCGCGGCCTTGTGCGTCTGCTCCTGGACACGGGGGCAGCGTCGGCAATGGTGACTCCTGTGCTGGTGAAGCGCCTTGGCCTGGAGAGTCGGTCACTCTCCCCCGAAGAGTTTTCCCTTGCTGGCGGCGGGGAAACCTGTTCCCATCTAGCTCTCTCCAAGACCCGTCTTCCAGAGCTCCGCATAACGGCAGGGAGCATCAACCGGCCCTTTTTGCGTCTTCAAGGGATGGAGGCTTTTGTTCTGCCTGTTGTGGCCTTGCCCCAGGGCATTGATGGCGTTTTGGGGGCTGCCGCACTCCAACAGCTGCCCTTTGTGGTGGACCCCCCAAACGAGCGGTTGCTCATTGGTGGTGCTGCCTTGCAATGGCGTCAGCAGATGCCCAACCGGGCGGAGATTATTCCTCTGACCTGGCGTCGTGGGGTACCCCTGGCTGGAATCCAGGTGTTGTCTCATCCCGATGGCAAAATCAGGCAATACGACGCACTTGTCGACACTGGCGCAGAAGGCCTTTTCCTGACCCCTGAGGTCGCTGCCCTGCTCCGTCCCTTGGGTAGAGGCCAGCCCGCCCGTCTGGCCGGAGTCTGCGGGCTGCAACAGGTCCGGCGCCAACGGTTGATGGGCATCGGCATGGGTTGGCAAGCCCCACCGATCCAGACCCATGAGGCCATCATCACCACGAATCCGGTGTTTCCCTTGCTTGGGGTGGAAGCCATAGTGGGGCAGGAGGTCCTGCGCTTCCGCCGCCAGCTATGGAGGTTGGATACGGATCCCCCCCGGCTTGAATTGTGGTGAGATGAAACAGAAAAGCCCTCACAAGGGCGTGTGAGGGCTTTTCCGGAGCTGCCTGCTTGGGCGCTCGGGTCCGACGGGGGGCATCGTCGTCGGTAAGAAGGTTCTAAGCCGTAGTCCGTTGCAGTCGGGCAGCATCAGAACAATTGGTCACATTTGAGCCTGCAAGCTCCCTAAGGCTAGGGGAGCCCACTCTGCCAGGAGCTGTTCGTGTCGAACGAGGGCGTATCGGCTCTGTTCACAGGGCTGGGCCCTGTATTGATCGCGAAGGGACTGCAACTTGGTCTCCATGGAGTGGAGCACAGGATGGGTTTCGTACACCGCTTTGTGGCAACCCCTGAATCTTAACAGAATCGGAAGATTCTCTCGATCTCTCCCAAGGGGCTGCCGATCTTGACGGATTCCGAAACCCTCCTTGTTTCGCCATGGCTTGCCCATACCATCAGGGGGGTTTGCGTGTCTCTGCCATGAACCTGGGGGAGGTCTACTTGGAATCCCTGTCCACCGGGATCATCACCCAAGAGGAAATTGACTGGATTACCACCCAGCAGGCTGCCTTCAATCGGGAGGAGGAGGCCATGGCCCTCCGGATTGGTCGGTTGCTGGATGAGGGAACCCTACAAATTGGTTGTCGACTCTTTGAGCAGCCCTCCATGCAGGTTGGGCCACTCCCTCCCCTTGGTTAACCCCTCCGCAGAGCTCCCCCACAGCTGGATCCAAAGCCAGCTGTGCACCCAAAACAATGGTCTGCCACGTGGATTGGGGCATTCCCACAAACAGGCTGCAGCAAATCCTTGAGGTGGCCACCAAGAGGAGAGGTCAGCCCAAGCATTTGATTGAAATCACAGTCGTAAAGCTTGCCTTGCCAATCCACACTGATCAGGGTGCGGCACATCACCTGCGCCAGATTCTCATGGTCATGATTGGCCCGTAGGAGCTCCTTGTAGGTCACTAAACGACCCTCTTGTTCGAGATGGTCCGCAAAACGCTGAATCGGCATGTTGCTCATCACCTTGAGCTCGTTGAACACCACGCCGTGCTTGGCAAGCTCCGTTTTGTAGGCCGACTGCAATGCGTTCTGTTCCGGTGGCAGGGTCGGTCCGAGGGGATTGAACACCAGATGCAGCTCCAGAGCAGAACCCTCAAGTCCATAACCCATCCGGTTGAGTCGCCTAAGACCTTCCAAGCTGCGGGCAAAAACACCTTTTCCGCGCTGACGATCAACGTTCTCAGCTTGGTAGCACGGGAGGGAGGCCAGGATGGTGACACCCTGGGATGCGAGAAAGGCAGCGAGATCCTGCTGACCTGCCTCTAGAAGGACGGTCAGATTGCATCTGTCCATGACCTTGACGCCCATCCCCCGTGCCTCCCGTACAAGAGAGCGGAATTCGGGATGCAGTTCCGGTGCGCCTCCAGTGAGATCAAGGGTTTGTAGCTGTTGCGCGTGCAGCACTTGAGGGATCAGGGCAACGGTCTCAGCATCCATTTGCTCTTTCCGCCAAGGTCCAGCATCTACATGACAGTGGCTGCAGGCCTGATTGCAGGTGTATCCCAAATTCACCTGCAGAGTCAGAAGGTCCGCTCTCTGGAGAGCTGGAAAAGTTGCCAAAGGTCCCATACCCATTCCGGAGAGGTCCTGTTCGTGTCTTCCTTACAGGCTTACAGGCCAATGTCCCACCATGGCCCCTCCGCACAGCAGGATGGGTGGCGAATCACGCAGATGCTGGATGCCCATGCAGCTCCAGAGCGCAACCGCGACGCTTGACGCGCTGAGTCTTCAACCCCCATGGGGCTATCGGCCCATGGCTTGGCTGGGGCTTCTGGCCAATCTGCTCATCCTCCCCCTGACCCTGCGATTCATTTTCTTGGATCCGTTCTGGCGAACGGCCAACATCACTATCGCCGCCGCTGGGGTCTTACCAACAGTCATCCTGGGTGTGATTGCCTCGATCGCCCTCCTGCGCTGGCAGCATTGGGGTCAGATCCTGGCCATTGTGGCCCTTTCCCTGAGCTTGGCTGTTTGTTTGCCTTACGGAATTGTCAGGTTGGTGATGGTGGAATCCGGGCGCTCCCTCCTGGCCATCGCTGCTCCAATTGCCTGGGGGATCAATGTGGCTGCCTTGGTTTTCTGGTGTCGCCCAAGCATTCGCGCCTACCTGCGCTGAATGTCGCAAATGTGACAGTTCTCTTCCTGGCATTGCCACCATTGTGTCGTCGTGGTTAGGAGTTTTCCCATGATGATTTCTTCTCTCCCGCCTGGTCATGCGAGTGCGTCATTGTCTCGCTTGCTTGTGAAGAGGGTCTATCGGTTGGTGGATGGCCAGGGCAATCTCCACCCCATATTGGACGACCATTACGAGACCCATGAAGCAGCCTGGGCTGAAGCGGTTTGTTGGTGGCACTTGCAGAATCCCTCCAGGCAGGATGCGATCGGGATCGGCGTGGAGGTCAGCACAGCAAACGGCGAATGGCGAACCATCCGACATCCGTGTTCGTGATTGATTTCAATATCGAACCTTTCGCCAAAATGTTGCTGATGTTACAGAGCAAAGAGGGTTTTGCCTGTGAAATGTTGGAGTCGCAAAGGCCCATGTCACGCTTCGTTAATTGATTTAGCTCATGAAAATGATCACCGCCATGATCCGACCCATTAAGTTGGATGCAGTTAAAGAAGCCCTTGTTGCTATTGATGTCGTTGGCATGACAGTCGTTGATGCCAGGGGTTTTGGGCGCCAAAAAGGACAATTAGAAGTCTATAGGGGTACGGAATTCAGGGTGGATTTTCTCCCAAAGGTAAAAATTCTTCTGGTTGTGCCAGATGAAAAGCTCGATGCTGTGATCTCAGCCATCAGCACTGCTGCACGCACCGGTGAAATTGGCGACGGGAAGATTTTTGTTAGTCCTGTTGAAAATGCGATCCGCATCAGAACTGGTGACAGCGGAGTCGACGCTCTCTAGCTTTCAGTTCGAACCAAACGTCTCTGGACATTTTTTGAGATACGGCGCCAAATTGTCCAGACAATTATGTTAACCAACTCGTACGACACCCGCATATTTGTTTCCGTTGTTACAGAGGAGTTCTGGGGCTGGCTTGTGAGATAAGGAGGCCGTCTCCATCGCACTTTGTCTTGATGACCCGAAGCCCGTGGTCCGTGAATGGACCGTCTGCCTTGGACACTTTTGATCGATGGCGTGAGCGTTTCGCCGATGGTCTCCGTGAGCCACAACTCCGACGTTTGGCCTTCGCATTACTTGCTGTCGGCGCAGGCATGCTCCCATTGATGGCGGGATCTGCGAAGGCCGCTCTCAGCAAAATGCCAACCGATGGAGCTGACACGCTTCTCATGTTGATTGGCTCGGCGCTTGTCTTGCTGATGACCCCCGGGCTGGCCTTTTTTTATGGAGGGTTTACTCGCTCCAAGAACGTGTTGAACTGCATGATGATGAGTTTCTTCCTGATGGGACTCATCGGTGTCCTTTGGGTGGTGATCGGTTATAGCCTCAGTTTTGGAACGGGATTCCAGAGCCCGTTCATTGGAGGTCTGGAACATTTCATGCTCAACGGATTGGGAGGCCCCCTTGGTGATGGTCCTCTTGCCGATGGATTTGCGATCTCCACCAGTTCCTTTGCACTTTTCCAGGGCATGTTCGCCATCATCACTCCGGCATTGATTTCTGGGGCACTGGTGGAAAGGATCAGCTTCAAGGCCTGGTTCTGGTTCTGCCTGCTCTGGAGCTTGTTTGTGTATAGCCCCATGGCCAAAATGGTCTGGGGTGGCGGTTTCCTTGGACCCTTCGGGCAAATCGGAGCTCTCGATTTTGCCGGTGGCACGGTCGTTCACATTGCTTCGGGTGTGGCTGCCCTTGTGGCGGCTGCGATCATTGGGTCTCGGACGACCTGGCCTGGTAACAAGCGTCCGCCGCACAATGTTCCCTTCATCCTTTTGGGTGCCGGCCTGCTCTGGTTCGGCTGGTTCGGCTTCAATGGGGCCAGCATGTTTGCCTCCAAAACAGCGGGCTATCCCTTCCTGACCACATCCACCTCTGCATCTGCTGGTTTGCTGGCCTGGTGTCTTCTTGAGTGGTTCAAGGATGGCAAGCCCACTGCTGTTGGCGCTGCGACGGGCGCGGTGGCAGGTCTGGTGGGGATCACGCCCTCGGCTGGTTTTGTTTACATGCCTGCCTCCATCATTATTGGAGCTTTAGCGGCATTGGCCTGCTTTATTGCTGTTCGCATCAAAGCGGCCATCCAGTTCGATGATTCCTTGGACACCTTTATGGTTCATGGTGTTGGTGGAACTCTGGGTGCCTTGCTAACGGGTGTTTTTGCCGAAAAAGCCCTTGTTCCCGCAGACTACTTTCCACTTTCAGCCAAAATTCTTGAGGAAAGCGGCAACTTTGGCATGTTCATTGCCCAACTCAAGGCAGTGTTGTTCAGCTATGGCTTCGTCGCCATTGCAACGGCCATTATCCTCTATCTCCTTAAGGCTTTCATGCCTCTTCGTGTGAGCGCTGAGGACGAAGAACGCGGTCTTGACTTTGTTGCACACGGCGAAGAAGCTTACGACCCAATGATGAATTAATTTTGCACTAACGAACATGAAAATGATCACTGCCATGATCCGACCCTCAAAGTTGGATGCTGTCAAAGATGCCCTTGTTGCTATCGACATCGTTGGCATGACTGTCACCGATGCTAGAGGTTTCGGCCGCCAAAAAGGGCAGGTTGAACGCTATCGAGGTACGGAATTCAAGGTTGATTTCCTGCCAAAGCTGAAGGTGATGGTTATCGCCCCCGACGAGAAGCTTGATTCTGTGATCTCAGCCATCATGACTGCTGCACGCACTGGTGAAATTGGCGACGGGAAGATTTTTATCAGCCCAGTCGACAATGCAATCCGCATCCGAACTGGTGAAAGCGGGGTTGAAGCCTTATAGCTTGCTTGCCTGAGTCCACTTAGGAGGCCGGGACGATCTGATTCGTTACTGAATCAGATCGTTATTTCTTTTGATCTTAACGGCCCAGGGCCAGACCGCTTTCGCTAAAGAGTCCCTCGAAAAGAGTGGAGCTTAAATAGCGTTCACCCGTATCCGGCAAAACCACGACGATTGTTTTGCCAGCGAATTCATCCTGTTCTGCTAACCGAACCGCAACCGCTGCAGCTGCCCCACAGGATATCCCTGCCAATATTCCTTCTTCACGAATCAGTCTGCGAGCCATGGAGATGGCCTCTTCATCACTCACCTGCTCCACCCGATCCACCAGGGAAAGGTCCAGGTTCTTTGGAACAAAACCAGCCCCAATTCCCTGAATTTTGTGTGGTCCAGGTAGGAGAGGAATGCCTGCAAGCGTTTGCCTGATCACAGGGCTGGATGAGGGCTCAACGGCCACTGAAATCAGCGGCCTTCCCAATGTTTTCTTGATGTATCGACTCACGCCGCTGATGGTCCCTCCAGTGCCGACTCCAGCAACAAAGGCATCAATGGAACCATCTGTATCGTCCCAGATTTCAGGACCAGTCGTGTCGTGGTGAATCTGAGGATTGGCAGGATTGACAAACTGTTGCAACATTACATATCTCTCTGGCTCTGCTTCAGCCATGTCTCGAGCCGCATGGATCGCGCCTCCCATCCCAAGTCGTCCTTCCGTCAGTACTAGGTGGGCTCCATAGGCCGTGAGCAACTTGCGTCGTTCCAGGCTCATGGTCTCAGGCATCGTCAAGGTGAGGGGGATCCCCCGAGACGCGGCTACAAAAGCAAGCGCAATCCCAGTGTTGCCGCTGGTTGGCTCAATCAGTTCTTTCCCAGCACCAAGTAAGCCATCCTTTTCGGCTTGCCAAATCATGGCAGCTCCGATTCTGCACTTTACGGAGTAAGCGGGATTCCGTCCCTCGATTTTGGCCAGAATCTTCGCCTTGGATCTGCTGGATACGCGGTGAAGCTCCACCATTGGCGTGCGACCGATGGTCAGACTGTTGTCACTGAAGATCCCACCCATAGGGGCTTACCCTGCTGAAACCACCCTAATCAGGATGGTCTCCCCAGGGATTGTCAAGCGCCCTGCCTACATGGCCTTTTTTGCGCCACTGCATAAAATCTTTGCATCCTCAAAAGATCAGTGTGAAAACTGCCCTTGGCGGTCCTATCGGCTGGTTGCTGATCCTTCTCTCGATCGCCGTCCTCACTGTTGCCTTTGAGCGTTTGCGATTTTGGTTTCTCTGGTGGAAACGCAGGGTTCACGTTCGCAATCAATGGATGGTTTCCTTACGAAACGGCGGCAATGGCCCCTTGATCTGGATGGAGGAACGGGATCTTGAAATGCGTTTTGCTCAGCCTTTCTTAGAGGCATCCACCGTCATTGCCCCCTTAATGGGTCTGATCGGGACGGTTCTTGGCTTGAGCCGCCTCTTGTCTGCCATGGGACCGGAGATGATTCTCCCCCCAGCACACCATCTCGGTGGATTTGGAGATGTCCTGATCAGTACCGCCATTGGCTTGTGCATCAGCCTTCTGGCGACCGTGACCCTCCACTTCAACAATGGGTTGCGCCAGTGGCAACTTTCTCGATGGCAAAGGGATCTGAACCGCCAATCTGCACTCACCTTAAGCGAGCCATGACGTTGGCGTTTCAGTCGTTGCTGATGCTTGTCCTGCTTGTCTGTGGGGCTGTTGTTGTGATGCCCTTCAGGTTGTTGCGCCCTGATCCCTCTCATTCACCGCCCCTTCGTCTCGGGCTCAACCAGCCAGGCCTGTGGGTGGTGGAAAGCGGTAAAGATCAATGGTTTGTCAACGGTGCCTTACGTGCCAAGGGTGATCTTGCTTCCTTGCTCAAGGAGCAAGGCCAGAAAAAGCTGATCCACTACCTCCCTTCGGATGCCCTTCCCTTGGAGAGAGTCACCACCTCCCTTCAATGGCTTCGCACATTGGCACCGAATGCCGTTGTGCTTGAACTTCCACCTCAGGGGTTCAGGCCATGACCAAGATCCCTTTGCGTGATCCAAGACAACGACCATGGGCGCTCGACGGCTTAGGGCTCTGTCTGCTCAGCACTTCTTTGGCCGCTTTGGCGATCTGGAGCACCCTCACTGCGCAAACCATTGCCCAGCAACCAGCCCTGCACGGAGTCCTGGCTTTCCATCTCAGTAGAACGGGGGCGTTGCGACTTTGGAATCAGCCCATCCTTGCCCAGGATCTGCCGATGCTTCTCAAAAGAGCCCACGCCCGATCAACGCCGGGCAAGAGAATTGTGGTGAGATTGGTTCCTGACCCCCAGGTGCCTTGGGGGGTGATCCATCGCATGCTCACCCGACTCCAGCCCAACCGTCAGGACCGGAATTGGGTTCTTCAACTCCAGCTGCCATGAAGACCACCCCTGCCGTGCCAAAACAAGTGCAGGCCCTCTTGATGGCATTGATGAGTGCGTTGGCCTTCCATGCACTTGTTCTTTCCTACCTTCAGCTGCAGCGACACAAAGCACCCTTGCCTGAAGGCTTGCAGAGCAGGGATAACACTCCGGAACTCCTCCAGTTCTCCAGTGAACCAGCCCCGGTGTCCAACCTGGAACTTCTTCCATTGCCACAAGCCAGCATTTTGCCGCCTCCCCGTATCCAGCCCTCAGCCAAACTTTCAGGGGCTAAACAGAAGATCCAAACAAGGATGGCGCCAAAGACACGGATTCAGACGACGAAAAAAATCAAACCCGATCGTCGCACCACTCCGGCTTCTCCACCATCTCAAGCAATTGTTCCCAAGGATTTTGCTGACGCTGTTGAGGCCATTCGCCTGTTCCAAGGAACAGGCGAGAATCCATTGCTTCCAGTTCAAAAGGAGTCCTACGTGCAGCTCTGGGCCCAAGCACACCCCCACCCGAATGAATTTGTCGCAAAGCTCGATCCGAATTTGGCTGAGTCCATTGAGATTCGGTCCCTGTCTTTAAAACAGGCACAAAACAAAGAGCTTGTCATCCGTCATCAGCAATTCATTGTGATGGATGATCGGATCGCCTTGTTTTGGCTGGATGGACAGAGACTATGGATTTTGCAGTCTGTCAAGTCGCCAGCCCCTGATTCGGAGATTGATTCAAAGGGTTGAGCGGATGGGTAGCCGAAGTTCAAATCTTGCTCCTCCCTTGCTGTCGTTTTCTCCAAAAACCCAGCCCCCGTGAGCGAGTGCAATTTGCTGTACGATTGCCAAACCTAATCCACTACCTCCCCGATGTTGTCTATAGCGAGATGTGTCACCACGGTAGAATCGATCGAACATGTGTTCCATATCTTGTTCACTTAAGCCCACCCCTTGATCGCAGATGCCAATTCGAACCCAATCCGCAGTGGACTGAAGATCGACATCAATCTCGCCACCTATAGGACTAAAATTTAGTGCGTTATCCAAGAGATTCAACAGGGCTCGATGGAGCCTTAATGGATCCGCATACACGATTAGCTGGCTCTCCTGGTCCTTTTTTTCTTGTATGATGTTGATATGAATCTTTTTTTGATCTGCCAGCGGCTTGATCCCATGACACACATCCCTGAGCAGTTCCAGGAGATTCACTTGTTCACCGCGGATACCCACACCAGGCAATACATTTTCAAGCCGCGATAACTCCAGGAGATCTCTAACCAACTCCTGCATCCGTCTCAATTCCTTTAGCAGTCTCTCCACGAGCACGGCGTTTTGATCCGTCACATTTCCTGCCAGGCTGTCACCGACAAGGAGAAGCGCTGTAAGTGGAGTCTTGAGTTCGTGGGCTACATCACTGACCCAACGTTCCTGCTGATCCAGTTGGGCTTCTAAGGAACGACGACTCTGAAGCAGGATGGCAACCATACCTTGTTGGCCATCAAAGGCAAAAGCCTCGAGTTCCTCTCGCCCATAGTTCCATTCAACCCGCTGTGGCTTCGATCGATCACGTACATTCTGGACCAAATCCATTAGTACCATATGATCGTTCAGGTCGGTCAATAGTAAAGAAGGGCGATAGGATGATGGAATTTCCAGGAGTCGCTCCGCTTTTCCATTATAAAAACGAACTCTGTTCTGAGAATCTAGGATGATCCAGCCGACTGGAGCTTGATCGATCCAGGACAACAACTGTTCCCTGGTAGGCTTAAAGCGAAGTCTACCTTTCCTGAAGTACGTCGATCTTCCAAGAGCAAATCCAAGAATCAATGTTGCTGCACAAAGAGCATACCAAGGAAATAGTTTTAGCATTGAGCAGCCTTTTGTCAGCCAAAGCGATAACCAAAGCCGCGAACTGTTTGCAGAAAGGTTGGCTCTGATGGATTATCCTCTAACTTTTCTCTCAACCAACGGATATGGACGTCGACGGTTTTACTATCGCCAAAGTAGTCGTGGCCCCAGATGTGCTCTAAGAGCTTGTCTCTGCTCCAGACCCGCCTGGGGTTTTGCATAAAGAGTTCGAGAAGTCGATATTCCTTCGGAGAAAGGTTAACCTCTTTACCCTCGCGTGTCACTCGGCATTCCGCTGGATAGAGCCTTAGGGTGCCGTGGCTCAACACCTGTGTTGGGAAGCTTTGGGTTGTGCTTCGCCGCAGCAGAGCTCTAGCTCTGGCGACCAATTCCCTCATACCAAAGGGCTTGACAAGGTAATCGTCGGCGCCCACCTCCAGACCCAGAACCCGATCGGTTTCATGGTCCCGTGCGCTGACCACCAAGATGGGAGTCTGGTCACCGGAAGCCCGCATCTTCCGGCAGAGATCGAGACCACTCAGCCCAGGCAACATGAGGTCCAAGACAATCAGGGAGAACGGCTCCTGGCGTTGCTGCTCGATCAATTGGAGTGCCGCCTGCCCATCTCCACAAGCGGTAACTTCAAATCCTTCAACAAAGAGGGCTTCACGGATGGTTTCCCTGATGGTTTCATCGTCTTCAACAATCAACAGGGAAGGGCTCATCCTCTCATTCTGCATGAGCGTTCCTCCTCTGGCTGGAAAGGACCAGAAAGAGCTGTTCACCGCCTAGGCAGAGGGGCAAGAATGATCGAGCGCTGGCCGTCAATGCACAACCATCCCGTCTCCTTGAGTTGGCCGATGATGCGAGTCACCGTAACCCTTGTAGTACCTAGGGCACTGGCAATTTCCTGATGGGTCAGTTTTGGAGTGAGTCTTAATCCCTGCGCACAGGGCACTCCATAATCAAGGGCCAATAACTCTAAAAA